>NZ_BAABIB010000070.1:0-72565 GCF_039542405.1 Amycolatopsis dongchuanensis | reverse complement strand
AGATCAACAAGCACAACTTTCATCCAAGAAAACTGAGCCAGATTCTTGACGCGGGACACCGGACCTTGCCGTCGACACCCAGCTCGTTGGTGAAGTTCGCGGCCCGGCTTTCCTCCGTCAGCACCGGTTCGTCCAGTTCCAGCCCGACCAGCGACCACGTGCCCGACGAGATGTACGCGAAGTTCGGGCTCGTCGCCGGTACGGCCGCCACCGCGGACGCCGTGTCGTGCGAGCCCACGGCGTACACCGGTGTCCCGTCGTACATCCCCGCGAAGTCACCGGGACCGCGCAGCGGCGGGAACAGTCCCGTGTCGAGCCCCAGCCGCTTCGCCACCTCCGCCGACCACTGCCCGGTGCGCGGGTCGAGCAGTCCCGTCGTGGACGCGTTCGTCAGCTCCGTGCCCGCGACCCCGGTCAGCCAGTACGACAGCAGGTCCGGCACCAGCAGCACGTGCTCGGCCCAGCGCAGCCGCGAGTCGGCGGCCAGCTGGAACACCGTGTTGAACGGCAGGAACTGGATCCCGGTCTCCGCGTACAGCTGCTCGCGCGGGACCTTCGCCAGCACGTCGTCCAGCACCGCCTCGGTGCGCCCGTCGCGGTAGTGCACGGGATTGCCCAGCAGCTCACCTTCGTCGTCGAGGACGCCGTAGTCGACCGCCCACGAGTCGATGCCGATCGCCGCCACCGGCCCCGCCGCACGCAGACCCGTCAGCACTTCCCGGTACAGCGCCAGCATGTCCCAGTACAGGCGGTTTCCGGCGCGCACGGGCTGGTTCGGGAACCGGTGGACCTCGGTGAGGTCGAGCCCGCGGGACAGGTCGCCGACCATCACCCGCCCGCTGGACGCACCGAGGTCCACCGCAGCGAACGCGGTCACCGCAGGAACGCCGCGGCCACCCCGGCGTCCACCGGCACGTGCAGGCCGGTGGTGTGGGACAGCTCGCCGCCGGTCAGCGCGAACACCGCGTTCGCCACGTGCTCGGGCAGCACCTCGCGTTTGAGGAGCGTTCGCTTCGCGTAGAACGCGCCCAGTTCCTCCTCCGGCACGCCGTAGACCGCGGCGCGCTGCGCACCCCAGCCGCCCGCGAAGATGCCGGAACCCTGCACGACGCCGTCGGGGTTGACGCCGTTGACGCGAATGCCGTGCTCGCCGAGTTCTGCCGCGAGCAGCCGGACCTGGTGCGCCTGGTCGGCTTTCGCCGCGCCGTACGCGATGTTGTTCGGGCCCGCGAAGACGCCGTTCTTGCTCGCGATGTACACGATGTCCCCGCCGATGCCCTGCGCGATCATCAACCGCGCCGCCTCCCGCGACACCAGGAACGAGCCGCGTGCCATCACGTCGTGCTGCAGCTCCCAGTCGCGGACCGAGGTTTCCAGCAGTGGCTTGGAGATCGAGAGCCCCGCGTTGTTCACCACGAGGTCCAGACCACCGAACGCGAGTGCCGCGGCGCGGACCGCGGCGGCGATCTGCTCCTCGTCGGTCACGTCGGCGACCACCGACACCGCCTTGTCCGGACCGCCCAGTTCCCCGGCGAGTTCGCTCGCGTCCTGGAGGTCCGCGACCACCACGCACGCCCCCTCGGCGACGAGCCGCCGCGCGATGGCCTTGCCGATGCCGGAACCACCACCGGTCACGAGCGCCACGCGCGTCGCGAGCGGTTTCGGTTTCGGCCTGCGCTGGAGCTTGGCCTCTTCGAGCGACCAGTACTCGATGCGGAACTTCTCGCTCTCGTCGATCGGCGCGTAGCTGGACACCGCTTCCGCGCCCCGCATCACGTTGATCGCGTTGACGTAGAACTCACCCGCCACGCGTGCGGTCTGCGCGTCCGCGCCGAAGGAGAACATGCCGACACCCGGCACGAGCACGATCGCCGGGTCCGCGCCCCGCATCGGCGGTGAGTCCACTGTGGAATGACGCTCGTAGTACGCGCGGTACTCCTCGCGGTATTCGGCGTGCAGTTCCCGCACCCGCTCGATGACGGCGTCGAGCGGCGCGGTCGGCGGCAGGTCGACGACGAGCGGGCGGACCTTGGTGCGCAGGAAGTGGTCCGGGCACGACGTGCCGAGCGCGGCGAGACGCGGGTGTTCCTTGCGGGACAGGAAGTCCAGCACCACGTCGCTGTCGGTGAAGTGCCCGATCTGCCGCCGGTCGGTCGAGGCGAGCCCCCGCAGCACCGGCGCCAGCACCGCCGCACGCGCCCGGCGTTCGGCCTCCGGGAGCGGTTCGTGCACGACGGGACCGAACGGCTCCGGACGGCCGTGTTCGGCCAGGAACCGTTCCGCGGTGCGGATGATCTCCAGCGAGTGCGCCTCCGCCTCGTCGGAGGTGTCACCCCACGCCGTGATGCCGTGCCCGCCGAGGATGCAGCCGATCGCCCTCGGGTTCTCGGCCTTGATGGCCGCGATGTCCAGTCCCAGCTGGAAACCCGGCCGCCGCCACGGCACCCACACCACGCGGTCGCCGAAGCACTGCTCGGTGAGCTTCTGCCCGTCCGCCGCGGTCGCCAGCGCGATGCCGGAATCCGGGTGCAGGTGGTCGACGTGCGCGGCGTCCACCAGCCCGTGCATCGCGGTGTCGATGGACGGCGCGGCACCGCCACGCCCGTGCAGGCAGTAGTCGAACGCGGCGACCATCTCGTCCTCGCGCTCGACACCGGGGTAGACGTCCACGAGCGCGCGCAGCCGGTCCAGCCTCAGCACGGCGAGCCCGGCTTCGGTCAGCGTGCCGAGGTCACCGCCGGATCCCTTGACCCACAACAACTCCACGGGCTGCCCGGTCACCGGGTCCAGCTCGCTGCCCTTGGCGGAGGTGTTGCCGCCGGCGTAGTTGGTGTTGCGCGGATCGGAGCCCAGCCGGTTGGCGCGGGCGATCAGCTCCTCGATCACGCGCCCCACCCCGCCTGCTCGCCGCCGACGCGCTCGGCGACGATGCGCTCCCCGTAGCCGGACCGCCGGTACGCGCCGAGCGGATCCGGGTCGAGCCCCTGTTCCGCGCGGAGTTCGGCGAGCAGCGGGCGGACGTCCGTGTGGTAGGCGTCCATCAGCACCTCGTTGGCGCCCAGCACGTCACCGGAGTCCTGCGCCTTCGCCAGCTCGTCCCGGTCCACCAGCAGCGCCTTCGCCGTCGCCTCCTGCACGTTGAGGACGGAGCGGATGATCGCGGGGATCTTCGCCTCGATGTTGTGGCACTGGTCGAGCATGAACGCGACCCCGGATTCGGGCTCGAACCCGCCGCCGCGCACCACCTCGTACATGATCCGGAACAGCCCGAACGGGTCCGCCGCGCCGGCCATCAGGTCGTCGTCGGCGTAGAAGCGCGAGTTGAAGTCGAACGCGCCGAGCTTCCCCTCACGCAGCAGGAAGGCGACGATGAACTCGATGTTCGTGCCGTGCGCGTGGTGCCCGGTGTCGACGCAGACCGTCGCCTTTTCGCCCAGCCGCACGCAGTGCGCGTAGGAGGTGCCCCAGTCCGGCACGTCCATCGTGTAGAACGCGGGCTCGAACAGCTTGTACTCCAGCACCATCCGCTGGTGCGCGCCGATCCGCTCGTACACCGCGGCGAGCGCTTCGGCGAGCCTGTCCTGGCGGGCGCGGATGTCGTCCTGGCCCGGGTAGTTCGTGCCGTCGGAGAACCACAGCTTCAGGTCGCGCGAGCCGGTCTCGTCCATGATGTCGACGCACTCGAGCAGGTGGGCAAGCGCTTTCCGGCGGATGCGCGGATCGGGGTTGGTGACGCTGCCCAGCTTGTAGTCGTCGTCCTGGAACACGTTGGAGTTGATCGTGCCCAGCCGCACGCCCGCCGCCTCGGCGTACTTGGCGAGCGCGGCGTAGTCGTCCACCCGGTCCCACGGGATGTGCAGCGCGACCGACGGCGCGATCCCGGTGACGGCGTGGACCTGTGCGGCGTCGTCGATCTTCTCCTCGGGGGTCCGCGGCACGCCCGGCTGGGCGAAGACCTTGAACCGGGTACCGGAGTTCCCGTAGGCCCACGAAGGGGTTTCGATCTGCTGGGTGCGCAGGCGGGATTTGACCGCGGAAGGCGTGACCATGGGGTCTCCTCGAAGGGGAGAGAACCGCCACTGTTAGGTCTGAAACGTTTCACGAGCATGATAAAGTGTGCCCGGTCGCGGAGCAAGGGGACACATGGTCGGCATCAAGGACGTGGCGAGGGAAGCCGGGGTTTCCATCGGCACCGTGTCCAATGTGGTCAACCGCCCGCACGTGGTCTCACCGGAGACGCGCACCCGCGTGCTTTCGGTGATCGAGCGGCTCGGGTACGTCCGCGACGAGTCGGCGCGGCAGCTGCGGGCCGGCCGCAGCCGGATCATGGCGCTGCTCGTGCTCGACCTCGGCAACCCGTTCTTCGTGGACCTCGCGCGCGGCGCGGAGGAGGCGGCGCACGACGAGGGCCTCAACGTGATCACGTGCAACAGTGGGCAGAGCCGCGACCTGGAGGCGTCGTACCTGTCGATGCTCGCTGAGCAGCGCGTCCGAGGTGTGCTGCTCAGCCCCGTGGACGGCACGGACGAGACCTTCCGCCGCCGCAACATCCCGTACGTGCTGGTCGACCGCAAGGTGCCGCCCGAGGAGGCCAGCTCGGTGTCGGTGGACGACGTGGCGGGCGGCGCGCTGGCCGCGGGGCACCTGCTCGAGTCGGGGCACCGGCGCATCGCGTTCGTCAACGGGCCGCCCGTGCTGGAGCAGTGCCGCGACCGCGAGCAGGGCGTGCGCTCGGCGCTGGAGGGGTCGGGCGCGAAGCTGTCGGTGCTGGAAACGAGCGCGCTCGACGTGGCGTCCGGCCGGGACGCCGGCGCGCGGCTGCTGGGGATGAGCCCGCGACCGACTGCGGTGTTCTGCGCCAACGACCTGCTGGCGCTGGGCGTGCTGCAGGCGATGGTCGCCGCCGGGGTGCGCGTGCCCGCGGAGATGGCGATCGTCGGCTACGACGACATCGAGTTCGCCGCGGCCGCCGCCGTACCGCTGACGTCGGTGCGCCAGCCCGCGAAGCGGCTCGGCCGCACGGCGGCGGAGTTGCTCATCGCCGAAACGCGCGGCGACGACGAGCCCGTGGAGCACCGGCAGGTGGTGTTCAAGCCCGAGCTCGTGGTCCGCGATTCGACGCGGCACCACGTACGCTGAGCGCCGTGACCAGCGGTGAAGACACCGGGGAGACCCCGCACCAACGGCTCAGCCGCAACGTCAGCGATCTGCTGAGCGAGCTGCGCGTGGCGCAGGCCGGGGTGCAGATCCTGTTCGGTTTCCTGCTGTCCGTGGTGTTCACGTCCCCGTTCCGGGAGGCCAGCGGCTTCGAGAAGTCCATGCACCTGGTGGCGGTGGTGCTCGCCGCGCTGGCGACGGCGCTGCTCGCGTCGCCGGCGGCGTGGCACCGGATCCTGTTCCGCGAGGGCCGCCGCGACGACATCCTGCGGGTGGGCAACAAGACGGTGCTGGCCGGTCTGGTGTGCCTGGCCGCGGCCGTCTCGGACGTGGTCGCCCTCATCGCGAAGGTCGTGTACGGGCCGGTCGCGATGGGCGTCGTCGGCGGGCTGGTCGCGATCGCGTTCTGCGTGCTGTGGTTCGTGGTCCCGGCGCTGATCCGGCGCCGCTGAGCTTCGTCGAAACGCCCTGGACGAGGGGCTCCGGCGGTTACACTGCTGATCCGCACCGTCACCCCGGGAGGTCTCGTTGACCCGGCTCGCCGCCTTCCTCGCCTGGTCCACCCAAGCCGGTTCCCCGGACGCCGTCGAGAAGGCGCTGTCCGTGATGAAGAGCAAACTGAACGAGCAGGGGTTCGACTACTACGACTGGAACGAGAACCAGAGCGTAAACAAGGACATCGGCGCGAAGGTCAGTGACGAGCTGCTCAAGTCGGACCTGGTGATCCTCGAAGGCAGCAAGCAGCGGCCGAACCTGGCGTACGAGGTGGGTTTCGCGCACGCGCTGCACCTGCCGCTGGTGGTCGTGAAACAAGCCGGTTCCGAGCGCCTGCCGGAGAACTTCGGCGAGCCGGACTACCTGTCGTACCCGTCGGACGTCACGGACGACGCGGGGTTCGAAACGTTCGAGACCCGCTTCGCCGACTGGCTGCGCAAGCTGACGCTCACCACGTTGTCGCCGGGGCAGCGGTCCGCGCGGCAGGGCCGCAACGCGCTGACCGAGCAGATCAACAAGTTCATCGACGGCTACCCCGAGGAGCACGCGAGCCTGCACCTGCTCGGCGGCTGGGCGGGTGCGCTCGCGCGTGAGCTGGACTCCGGTGGCGCGTCGCAGCTCGTGGTGGACGCCGACTACTACCTGCCGAGCTTTTCGAGCCTGCGCGAGTGGAACGGCGGCACGATCCGCGCGATCGCGGACCTCACGGACGAGACCGAGCAGTTCTGGACGCCGGACCACCCGGAGGAGATGACCGCGAACGTCAGCGAGCGCGTCTTCCTCATCGACTGGTCGTGGTTCTTCGAGAACGAGGACCGGCTCGCGCGGCAGATCGAGTTGTGGAAACGGCACCAGGCGAGGCACCGCGAAGGCCCGTACGAGATCTTCATCGCGGCCAAGGAGGAGCTGCGGGTCGGCGAGGTGCACCCGCTGGGGCCGACGGCCGTGGGGCACCACCTGCTGCTGCTCGAACCGGACCTGATCGGCGGCTACCGCCCCAACCCCGGCCGCGTCGACGGGCGGCAGCTGGTCATCGAACGCAACTCGCTGCGGTACGCCGGCGCGACCCAGTTCTACGACTCGATCAAGGCACGCGCGGTCCGGTTCGACCCGGCGATGAAGGTGGTGGACCTGCGGCGCGCGTGGGTGGCGCGCAACGGGATCGGCCGCTGGGACGAGGACTGGACGAGCGAGACCGAGTTCCGCTCACCCGACTACTTCGACTCCTACGAGCGGCACATCCGGTGCTGGATCCCGCGCTACGCCCAGCTGATCCGCGACTGCGCGGCGACCGTGTTCCGGGAGATCCTGCGCATCTACGCGGACAAGATGCGGGCGGTCGACGTGCTGGAGATCGGGTACGGCACGGGCAGGCTGACGAGCGAGATCGTGCCGTGGATCCGCAACATCAACCGGCCCTTCTACGACCTGGAGCACCACGGGCCCGTGCGGCTGTACCGCGGGGTCGACCGCGCCGAGCAGATGACCCGGTACGCGCGGGAGCTGCTGAAGCCGGAACAGCAGACGGGCCTGGACATGCGGCTCGTGCGCGGCACGGCGTGGGAGGACGTCGACGGCCGGTACGACGTCGTGTTCGGTTCGCTGGTGATGCACTTCCTCGTCGGCCCCGACCCGACCGACGAGACGCTGGACGAGTTCTTCGCCAACTGCAACGAACACACGACGGAGGACGGCACCCTCGTGTTCGCGGACGTGTTCGGCGTGAACGGCGACCGCAAGGGCGCGTCGGCCATGGAGAAGTGGCGCGAGTGGATGATCCGCTACGGCCTGGCCGAAAAAGAGGTCGACGGCTACATGGCGGGCAACACGGACATGACGAGCGCGGCGCCGGTTTCGTTGCTGCGCAAGGCCGCGGAGGCGCACGGCTTCCGCACGCGCGTGAAGGTCGTCGGCGCCCCGACGCTCCCCTTCCGGATCGTCGTGTTCGAGAAGGAACGAGCGAACTGACGGTCGTCACGCAAGTACGGGCCGCACCCGGAGTTGTGCAATTTGAAAGCGCTTTCTTGCTTGTGAGCGCACCAAACCGCGCACTGGCGCACCCCGCCGCGTCCTGTGCAGGGTGGACCACCCGGCGAAACTGATGTTTCGTTACTGCGAGGTGGAGGCGAGGAACCGGTGTCCCGCAAGCGAACCAACTCCTACTCCCGGCGGTCGCTCAGGCGGCGGATCACGCAGCGGCTCAGGCGGTTGTTCAACCGCGGGCCGTTGCTCCCCCCGGTCCACCTGCGCTGGCCGGAGCAGCTGCCCCGGGTCCACGAGCCGGTGGTCGGCCTCAGGCGGCACCTGGACCAGTTGGACGTGCTCTGCTCACCGACGTCGTTCACCCGCGTCGTCCCCGTGGTCGGCGGCCCGGGGACGGGCAAGACGACACTCGTGTCGTACTGGGCGGCCACGGTCAACCGCGAGTACTCGAGGCAGGTCATCCGGCTCGACCTCAGCGGCGGGCAACAGCTGGAGGAACTGCTCAAGCAGGGCCTGTCGCAGCTCGGCGTCCCGCAGGCGACGCTCGCGAGCGTGCCACCCGCCGAACTGCCCCAGTTCTTCCGGACGGAGAGCGCGGGCAGGCACCTGGTCGTGATCATCGAGAACGCGGAGTCCCTGGAGCAGGTGGTGAAGCTGCTGCCCGGCCACGGCAACGACGTCGTGGTCACCAGCGCCGCACCGCTGCCCAACCTCCCGTTCCAGTGCTGCCGGCCGATCGAACTCACGCCGCTGTCCCGCGGTGACGCCAAAGACCTGCTCACCCGGCTCACCGGTCAGGACCGGCTCGCGTCCGAGCGCGCCGCCGCCGACGCCCTCGTGCGCTGGTTCGCCGGGCACCCGCTCGCCCTGCAGATCGCCGGCCGGTTGCTGGCGGCCCATCCGGAACTGACCATCGCGGACTTGGTGGACAGCCTGCGGCGACCGGACGACGCTCAGGCGACGAGCGAGCAGAAGCTCGCCCAGCTGCTCGACCTGTGCTGCGACCGCCTCGGCCCCCACGCCCGGAAAACGTTCACGCTGCTGGGCGCCTGGCCAGGCGCACCGCTGTCCGTCGAAGCACTGGAGGCCTTCGCAGGGCACTCCGAGGGTTTCGGGCCCGCGGTCATCCAGAAGCTCAAGGACTGCCTCCTCATCACCGTGGACGACGACGGTTTCGTGCACCAGCACGCGACGATCCGCGCCCACTCGGAGGCCAGGGCCGAGCACGAGGAGCCGGAGGAACTCGCCGCCGCCTGGAGCCGGTTGCTCCGGTGGACCATCGCCTCCGCCGGGGCGGCCGGGGACCTGCTGGCGCCCGGCTGGGCCGGGAGCGGCATCGAGGTGGACACCACGGACATCCGCCCGCTCACCTTCGCCCCTGATCGTCCCCGGCAGGCTCTCGCCTGGCTGAAGCGTCAGCTGCCGCACGCCCTCACCCTGATGCGGACGCTCGGCGGGACCCGGCGCGGGGCCTGGAAGCTGGCGGTGCAGTTCCTGCCCCAGCTGTTCCTCGACCGTCCTCAGCGGGAGTGCCTTGACCTGGCCCTCCTCGGCGTGAAGGACGCGAACACGGCGCGGGATCCGTTGGGGAGAGCCCGGTGCGAGCACATCCTGGCGTGGGTCCAGTACGCGCTGGGGGACGGCGAGGAGACCGTCGCCGATCTGGAGCGCGCCCTCCAGCGGCACGCCAGCATCCACGACGACCGGGGTCACGCCTGGACGCTGTACACGTACGGCGAGGTGCTCTCGGCGAAAGGTGCCATCGATGAGGCACACGCGTGCTTCAACGACGCCCTCGGTCATTTCCGCGTCAAGGGCTCCGACTTCGGCGTGGCGATCGTGCTGTCGGCGAAGGCACCCCTCCTCGGCCGGTCCGGGCGCACCGACGAAGCGTGGCAGGCCGCGGAAGAAGCCGTGGCGATCGCCGAGCGATCGGGCAACGTCCCACTACTCGGGCTGACCCACCACCAGCTCGGGGTCCTGTGCGGCAGGCAGGGGAACCTGACCGGGGCGGTGCGCCACTTCGGGTACGCGCTGGAGGTGCGCCGGTCGATGGGTGAGCGGTGGGGGTTGGCGGAGACGCTCCTCCAGCTCGGCAAGACCCTCGGTACGCTCGGGGTGGACTACGAACGCGCCCGCGCCGCGCTGCGGGAGTCGGTCGCCGTCTTCTCGGACCTCCACCACCGGCGGGCCTTCGACGCGATGCGCGCCCTGGCCCGCCTCGACGACCTGTTCCACGACGGGGAGGGCCGGTGACCAAGGCACACTCAATCGGGTCAGGGCGACACGGGCTGGTGGGCTTGGCTGGGCGCCTCGTGGCGATACCCTGAGCCCGTGGGTATTCCAGCGTGGGTCTGGTTCGTCATCGCCGCCATCGCACTGGTGGTCGGGCTCGTGCTGCTCGCCGCCGACCGGACGCGCGAGGGCTCCCGTAACCGGGAGCGCATGCGCTGGGCCGACCTGCGCGGGTGGCAGTTTGTCGAGGAGGACGAGCGGCTCGCCCAGCAGTGGTCGGGCGGCGCGATCGGCTACTTCGGCGCCGAGGCCGCCGTCAACGTCGTCGCCGGGTCGACCTTCACCTCCGACGGGCGGCGCCCGGTGTTCGTCTTCGACATCGAGGCCGACGGGCAGATCCCGGCCGTCGTGGTGGCCGTGCGCTGCAACCGCGTGCACCCCGCGCTCGTCGAGCTGTGGCTCGCCAGCGTGCCGTTCCAGCGCGCCGACATGCCCGAGCTGCTCGGCCCCGTCGGCCAGCGCTACGCCTTCGCCAACGAGCCCGAGGCCGCCCGCCGCGTGATCACGCAGGAGCTGGTCGACGCCGCGGACGCGCTCGGCGGTGACGTCGGCGTGGCGTGGCTGGAGAACGAGTGGGTGCTCGCGAGCGTCGCCCCGCAGGCCGGGCCCTCGCGGCTCGAGCGGCTGCTGCGTGACCTCGGTGAGATCGCCGACATCGTCGACCCTTTCGATGAGGAAGCCGTCGCCGGCAGGCACTGGCAGCCGGAAACTCCCGGCACCACGCCGGGCCAGGCGTGACCGTCGCGCTCGTCACCGGCGCTAGCTCCGGCCTCGGTGCCGCCTTCGCCCGCAGGCTCGCCGCCGAGGGCACCGACCTCGTGCTCGTCGCCCGCACCGAAGCCCGGCTGCGGGAACTCGCCACCGAACTCACCGGGCGGCACGGCGTCACCGCCGCCGTGCTGCCCGCCGACCTCGCCACTGTGGACGGCCGCGCCGCCGTCGAGGACCGGCTCACCGCCGACCCGGTGGACCTGCTGATCAACAACGCCGGCACCGGCCTCGGCGGGGACTTCTGGACCACACCACCCGAGGACCTGCAGCGCCAGCTCGACCTCAACGTGACCGCCGTGCAACGCCTCACCCGCGCCGCACTGCCCGGGATGATCGAACGCGGCTCCGGCGACATCGTGAACGTCTCCAGCGTCGCCGGGTTCTTCCCCGGCACCACCTACAGCGCGAGCAAGAACTGGGTCACCGCCTTCACCGAGGGCCTCGCGGCCGTCCTGCCGCGCGGCGTGCGCATGATGGCGCTCTGCCCCGGGTTCATGCACACCGAGTTCCACGAACGCGCCGGGATCGAGAAGACCGGCCCGCGCTGGGCGTGGCTCGAAGCCGACCGCGTCGCCGCCGAAGGGCTCGCGGACCTGCGGCGCGGCAAGGTGATCTCCGTCCCGGCCCCGCAGTACAAGGCCGTCGTCGCCGGCGGACGGCTCGTGCCCCGTGCCCTGATCCGGCGCATCAGCGGACTGGTCGCCCGCCGCATCTGAGCGCGTGTGCGAGACTGCCCCCGTGGGGATCGATCAGGACGCGAAACTGGAACTGGCCCGGCTCGTCACGGAGCTCTCGGTGGTGCACGGCAAGGTCACCCTCTCCTCGGGCAAGGAGGCCGACTACTACGTCGACCTGCGGCGCGCCACGCTGCACCACGCCGCCGCCCCCCTGATCGGCAAGCTGCTGCGCCAGCTCACCGAGGACTGGAACTACGTCGCCGTCGGCGGGCTGACGCTCGGCGCCGACCCGGTCGCCACCGCGATGCTGCACTCCGCGGCGTGCGACGGGATGGTCCTCGACGCGTTCGTCGTCCGCAAAGCCGCCAAGCAGCACGGGATGCAGCGCCGGATCGAGGGCATCGAGGTGTCGGGGCAGCGCGTGCTGGCCGTCGACGACACCTCCACGACGGGGGGCAGCGTGCTCACCGCCGTCGAGGCGCTGCGCGAAGCGGGCGCGGAGGTCGTCGGCGTCGCCACCGTCGTGGACAGGGACACCGGCGCCCGCGAGGCGATCGAGAAGGCCGGGCTGCCGTACCGGTACCTGCTCACCGCCGACGATCTCGGCCTCGCCTGACGCCTCGTCGATCAAGCGTCACATCTTTTAGTCGACCTTTCTCAGGGAACCCGGAGTACCGTCGCAGGTAAGGGGACTGTGAAAGGGGGAGGTCGGGGTGTCGACGGCGACGGTGCTGGCGGACGTGACGGTCGCCATCCACATCATGGCGCTGCTCTACATCGGGCTCGGCGGGTTCCTGGCGTGGCGGTGGCCGAAGAGCATCTTCGTGCACGTCTTCTTCGCGCTCTGGGGCGTCGCCGTCAACGTCTTCCCGATCCCGTGCCCGCTGACCGCGCTCGAGGACTACTTCCGCGGCCTGCAGGGGCTGGGCCCGCTGCCCGGCGGGTTCAACGCCTACTACCTGTACGGCACGGTCATCCCGCGCTCGCTGCTGCCGCTGGTCGCGGTCACGGCGCTGGCCATCGTGATCTTCTCCTACGTCGGCGCGTGGACCCGGTACAAGCACCGCGACTCCGCACCGGCGCACCGCATGCGCCAGGCCTGAGCGAAAATCGCGGGGTGGAACTGGACGAGGCCGGGCCGACCGAGTGGACCGCCCGCGAGGAGGTCGGCGTCGGCCCGTGGCAGGGCCCCTGGCCGGACGACGAGCGCTACGACCCGGAGCTGCTCGCGAACGGTGACCGCCGCAACGTCGTCGACGCGTACCGCTACTGGCGGCGCGAGGCGATCGTCGCGGACGTCGACACCCGGCGGCACCCGTTCCACGTCGCGATCGAGAACTTCCAGCACGACCACAACATCGGCACGGTCGTCCGCACCGCCAACGCCTTCGCCGCGGCCGCCGTGCACATCGTCGGCCGCCGCCGCTGGAACCGGCGCGGCGCGATGGTGACCGACCGCTACCAGCACCTCGAACACCACCCGGACGTCGCGTCGCTGACGGCGTTCGCCGCCGGGCGCGGGCTGGCGGTCGTCGCCGTGGACAACACCCCCGGCTCGGTTCCCGTGGAAACCGCCGAGCTGCCACGGGAATGCGTGCTGTTGTTCGGGCAGGAGGGGCCGGGGCTGTCGGCGGAGGCGCAGGAGGCCGCGTCGCTCGTGGTGTCCATCGCCCAGTTCGGCACCACGCGGTCGATCAACGCCGGGGTGGCCGCCGGGATCGTGATGCACGCGTGGATCCGTCAGCACGCGGACCTGTCCCGCTCCTGGTGAGATGGGGGCATGTACCGCGAGTGGGCCGCCGAAGCCGAACGGGCGATCGTCACGCGTCACCTGCGGCGCGTGTGGCTGCTGCCGGGCACGATCCTCGGCCGCAGCGGCTGGCCGCCGAGCCCGGGCCAGCGCGTGCACTGGCACTGGAACTACTGGTGGCAGGCGCACCTGCTGGACTGCCTGGTCGACGCCCAGCACCGTGACCCCACTCCCGCCCGTGACGCGGTGATCGGCCGGTTCTCCTCGTCGGTGCGGCTGCGCAACTTCGGCAAGTGGACCAACGACTACTACGACGACATGGCGTGGCTGGGGCTGGCGATGCAGCGCGCGGGCCGGGACGTCGAGCCGATCCTCGCCGAGTTGCGCAGCGCGTGGACTCCAGACGGTGGCGGCGGGATCTGGTGGCGTAAGGGCGATCGGTTCAAGAACGCGCCTTCCAACGGCCCGGCCGCGATCCTGCACGCACGCGTCGGAGAGACCGAGCGGGCACGGGAGTTGTTCTCCTGGATGGATTCCACGCTCGTGGACCCGGACACGGGGTTGGTGTGGGACGGCCTCCGGGTGGACGACCACGAGCTGGTGAAGGCGATTTACACGTACTGCCAAGGAGTTTTCCTCGGTGCCGCACTGGAGCTGTCCGAAGTGGACGCCGCCGCGCGGACGGTGCGCGCGGTTGCCGCGCACTGCGCGCCCGGCGGTGTCCTCCGTGGACAGGGCGGCGGCGACGGCGGGTTGTTCGCGGGGATACTGGCGCGATACCTGGCACTCGCGGCTCAGCGACTGACGGGCCCCGAGGCCGACGCGGCGAGGACCCTCGTGCTCGACTCGGCGCGCGCCTGCCGTGAACACGCGGCGGAAGCCCTGGGCGGCCCGCTGTTCCCGTCCGAGTGGTCACAACCCGCGCCGGACGAACACTCGCGGGACCTGTCGGTGCAGGTGGGCGCGTGGCTGCTGTTCGAAGCAGCGGCGACGCTGGCTTGACCTTCCCCTTCGGGCAGGGCGCACAGTGACGTCATGGACCGGCTGAGCATCGGCGAATTCGCCCGCCTGTCGCGGCTGTCACCGAAGGCGCTGCGGCTCTACGACGAACTCGGCCTGCTGCGTCCCGCCCATGTCGCGCCGGAAAGCGGTTACCGGTGGTACGCCCCGGCACAGCTGGACGAGGCCCGCCTGGTCGCGTCGCTGCGCCGGATCGGCGTGCCGCTGGCCAGGATCAAGGAGATCCTGGCCCTGCCCGCGGCGGAAGCGGGCGAGGCGATCGCCGCGCACTGGGGCGACGTCGAGGCCGAGCACGCGGCACGGCGTGAGCTGGCCGGTCACCTCGTGAACCGCCTGCGCGGAAGGAAAACCGAGATGCCCGAGGTCACCGTCCGGGAGCTGCCCGCACGCACGCTGCTCACGTCCATCCGCCACGTGCGGCCGGCGGAACTGGTGCCCGTGGGCCGGGAACTGTTCATCTCCCGGCTGCGCCGTGGGGTGCCGCGCGACGGCGACCCCTTCCTGATCTACCACGGCGAAGTGAGCGAGGACAGCGACGGACCGGTCGAGTGGTGCTGGCCCGTCCCGCCGGACGACGCGCGGGACATCGCCGCGGAGTTCCCGGATCTCACGCTGCGCGTGGAAGCCGCGCACGAGGAGGCGTTCCTGCCGTGCGTGGGCGAGGGTGGGGCCGCCGCCGAGGCGGCCATCGAAGCGTTCCGGGCGTGGGCGACCGAGCACGGGCGCCACCCGGCCGGCGCGATCCGGCTCGTCCTGGTGCCGCGCAGTCGAGCGGCGTCGTTCGCCGTTCCGCTCAGCAGCCGCACGAGTGGCGGTGCATGAGGCGCGGCGGCAGGCGCAGCGTCTCCGGCGGGCGGTTCGGGTCCGAGATCCGCGACAGCAGCAACCGCACCGCGCGGCGGCCGATCTCCTCGATCGGCTGGGCCATCGTCGTCAGGGGCGGCTCGACCAGATCCGCCCACTCGGCGTCGTCGTAGCCCACGATGCCGAACTCCCGGCCGACGCGCAGGTCCCGCTGCCGCGCCTCGTGCAGCACGCCGACCATCATCACGTCGTTGGCGACCACGAGCGCCGTGGGCGGGTCCGACAGCTCCATCAGCCGCCGCAGCGCCGCCGAGCCACCCGCCTTCGAGGACTGGCCGCTCACCACCAGTTCCGGGTTCCACGACAACCCGGCGCGCCCCAGCCCCAGCCGGTAACCCAGCGTCCGCTCCTCGCTCGTGCTCAGCCCCGGCGCGCCGGCGACCAGCCCGATGCGCCGGTGCCCCAGCGACGCCAGGTGCTCCGTCAGCGCGGACGTCGCCTGGATGTTCTCCGACCCCACCTGGTCCACGTCGGTGCGGGTGGTGAGCCGGTCCACCAGCACCACGGGCACCCCGAGCGACACCAGTTCGCTGATCACCGCCCCGTCGCCCGGTGACGGCGTGAGAAGCAGGCCCTCGACGCGTCGCGAGCGAAGCGTGCGTACGGTGTCCTGCTCCGTGGCGACCGTGTCGTGCGTGTCGGCGAGCAGCACCGTGTACCCCGCCGACGCGGCTTCGCGCTCGATGGCCTGCATCAGCGCCGCGAAGTACGGGTTGGCGAACAGGGAGATCGCCACCCCGATCGACCGCGTGCCACCCGTGACCAGGGAACGGGCGATCGCGTCACCCGTGTAGCCCGTCTTCTCGATCGCCGCGAGCACCGCGGCCTTCGTCTCCGGCGCCACCGGACGCGTGCCGTTCACCACGTGTGAGACGGTGGTGATCGAAACTCCGGCCAGCTCGGCGATGTCCCGCTGGGTCGGCCTCGCGGACTTCGGCTGCGGCATCCGTGCTCCTGTCAAGATCTTCCGGCAAGCGTTTGCGCAAACGCTTGCGAGAACAGCATAAAGATCTCTAGGTTCCGGGTTCAGCAAGGTCCAGCCTCGATGGGGAGGTCACGTGAGACACCGCAGTCTCCTGTGCCTGCTCGTGGCCGCCACGCTGGCGGTGACCACGAGCGGGTGCACGGTCGAGCGCCACTGGGGCGGCAGTTCCGGTGGCGGTGGCGGCGGCAAGGCCAAGGTCGGCCTCGTCACCAAGACCAACACGAACCCGTACTTCGTCGAACTGCGCAACGCCGCGAGCGCGGCCGCGCAGGCGGGGGGCGCCGACTTCGTCGCGCTCGCCGGCCAGTTCGACGGGGACAACGACGGCCAGGTCCGCGCGATCGAGAACCTCATGCAGCAGGGCGCGACCACGATCCTGATCACGCCCAACTCCTCCACCGGCGTGCTCGACGCCATCGACCGCGCCCGCAAGGCCGGCATCCTCGTGATCGCGCTGGACACGGCGACGGAACCGGCGAGCGCGGTGGACGCCACGTTCGCCACCGACAACGTCGCCGCCGGCAGGCAGCAGGGCCAGTACGTGAAGGCGGCGCTCGGCGGCACCCCGCCGAAGCTGATCATGATCGACGGCACCGCGGGCAGCACCGTGGACACCTACCGCCACAACGGTTTCCTCGAAGGGATCGGGCTCAAGGACGGGGACCCGGCGATCGTCGGGCGCGAACCCGCCAACGGCGACCAGAGCATCGCGCAGCAGAAGATGGAGAACCTGCTGCAGCGCTCGACCGACATCAACGCCGTCTACACGATGAACGAGCCGACCGCGCGGGGCGCCTTCGCGGCGCTGCAGGCCCGCGGCCTGCACGTGGTCATGGGTTCCATCGACGGCGGCTGCCAGGGCGTGGAGAACGTGCGTGACGGGCAGTACGCCGCGACAGTCATGCAGTTCCCGCGCAAGATGGCCGAGGAGGGCGTCAAGGCGGCGATCGAGTACGCCAAGACCGGCAAGAAGCCCAGCGGGTTCATCGACACCGGTTCCGCGGTGATCACGGACAAGCCGATGCCAGGGGTGCCCAGCCAGACGACGGCGTGGGGCCTGGAGAACTGCTGGGGGACGAAATGACCGCCACCACCGCACCCGTCCGGCAGCGGGAGACCGTCGGCGAGTTCTTCCTGCGCGCGCCCGCCGCGGGGCCCGCGCTCGCGCTCGTCGTCGCGATGATCGTATTCTCGGTGTCCACGGACCGGTTCCTGGAACTGGACAACCTGTCGCTGATGGTCAACCAGGCGCTCGTCGTGGGCACGCTCGCGCTCGGGCAGACGCTGATCATCCTCACCGCGGGCATCGACCTGTCCAACGCCTCGGCGATGGTGCTCGCGACGCTGATCATGGCGAAGCTGTTCGCCGGCGGGATGCCCGGCATCTTCGCGCTGGTCATCGGGGTCCTCGTGACGCTGGGCCTCGGGCTGGTGATCGGCTCGCTGGTCACGAAGGTCAAGCTGCCGCCGTTCATCGTCACCCTGGGCTTCTTCACGATGCTCACCGCGGGCGACAAGCTCGTCGCGAGCGGCCAGGCCGTGCCCGTCACCGAGCACGGCGTGCTCACCTGGCTGGGGACGCAGCGCTACCTGTTCGGCGGCATCCCGGTCACCTACGGCATGACCGTGGCGCTGCTGATGTACCTGGGCGTGTGGTACGCGCTCACCCGCACGGCGTGGGGCAAGCACGTCTACGCCGTCGGGGACAACGCCGAGGCGGCCCGGCTGTCCGGCATCAAGGTCAACCGCACGCTGATCTCGGTGTACGTCGTCGCCGGGGTGGTCTTCGGGATCGCCGCGTGGCAGGCGCTGGGGCGCATCCCCAACGCCGACCCGAACGCCTTCCAGCTGGGCAACCTGCAGTCGATCACGGCGGTCGTCCTGGGCGGCACGTCGCTGTTCGGTGGGCGTGGTTCGGTGCTGGGCACGATGGTCGGCGCGCTGATCGTGACGGTGCTGCAGTCCGGGCTGTCCCAGCTGGGGGTGGACTCGCTGTACCAGGACCTGGCGACCGGTGCGCTGGTGATCGCCGCGGTGGCCGTCGACCGGATCGCGAGGAGGCAGCGATGACCACTCCCACCCTCTCCGCCCGTGGCCTGGTGAAGCGCTACGGGCACGTGACGGCGATCGACGGCGCCGACTTCGACCTGCTGCCCGGCGAGGTGCTGGCCGTCGTGGGCGACAACGGCGCCGGGAAGTCCAGCCTGATCAAGGCGTTGTCGGGGGCACTGGTGCCCGACGCCGGTGAGATCAAGGTGGACGGCGAGACCGTGCACTTCCGCACGCCGATCGACGCCCGCCGCTACGGCATCGAGACCGTGTACCAGGACCTCGCGCTGTCCCCGGCGCAGGACATCGCGTCGAACATGTTCCTGGGGCGGGAGATCCGGCGCCGCGGGCCGCTCGGGCTGATCCGCAAGCTCGACACCGCGAAGATGCGCGCGGAGGCGCAGCGCGTCCTCGACGAGCTGGACATCAAGATCAAGTCGATCACGCAGCCGGTCGAGACGTTGTCCGGCGGGCAGCGGCAGGGCGTCGCGGTGGCGCGCGCGGCCGCCTTCGGCACCAAGGCCGTGATCATGGACGAGCCGACGGCGGCACTCGGTGTCGCCGAGTCGGCGCGCGTGCTCGCGCTGATCGACCGCATCCGCGAGCGCGGGCTGCCGGTCGTGCTGATCAGCCACAACATGCCGCACGTCTTCGACATCGCCGACCGGATCCACGTGCACCGCCTCGGGCGGCGGGTCGCGGTGGTGTCGCCGAAGACGACGTCGATGAACCAGGTCGTCGGGCTGATCACCGGCGCGCTGGAGGTCGACGAGAACGGCGAGGTGGTCGAGTCGGCGGTGTCGCGGGGGCTGTCGGCATGACGGTGCTGCTCGCCGGGTTGTGCACGATCGACGTCGTGCAGCGGGTGGCCGAGCTGCCCGCACCCGGCGAGAAGGTCCAGTCGCTGTCGGTGGCCGTCGCGGCGGGCGGCCCGGCGACGAACGCGGCGGTGACGGTCGCGGCGCTGGGCGGGAAGGCCACGCTGCTGACCGTGCTCGGCTCGCACCCGCTCGCCGGTCTCGCCCGCGCGGACCTCGCCGCGTGCGGGGTCGAGGTCGTCGACGTGGCCCCGGATTTCGCCGAGCCGCCCGCGTTGAGCGCCGTCGCCGTCCGGGATCGCGACGGCGAGCGTACGGTCGTTTCACGCAACGCGGCTCACAGTCCTGCCGTGACAGGCGAGCCGTGGGTGGTCGAGGAGGTCAGCGCGGTGCTCGTCGACGGGCACCACCCGGCGCTGGCGCTGCGCACCGCACGGTGGGCGCGGGCACGCGGGATTCCCGTGGTGCTCGACGCCGGCAGCTGGAAACCGGTGCTCGACGACCTGCTGCCGCTGGTCGACATCGCGGCGTGCTCGGCGCACTTCCGCGCCCCCGCGCCGGACCTGCTCGAACGCGGGGTGCACACGGTGATCACCACGGCGGGGCCGGAGCCGGTGCGCTGGCGGACGGCGACGGGTGCGGGCGAGGTGCCGGTGCCCGCGGTCGATGCCCGGGACACGCTCGGTGCAGGCGACGTCTGGCACGGGGCACTCGCTTACGGTGTCGGGAGGTTCGAACTGCCGGAGCTGATCCGGTACGCCAACGAGGTCGCGGCCGAACGGGTGCGGCACGTCGGCCCGCGGGCGTGGGTGGGAAGGATGGGAAAGCGATGACGTCGTTCGAAGAGCTGCTGGAGCGGGCCGAGGCGCTGGTGGCGCGCGGCGGGCGGACGGTGCTGGGCATCGTCGGGGCGCCGGCTTCGGGCAAGACCACGCTCGCGTGGGGGCTGGCGAACGCCCTCGGCAACCGGGCGACCGTGGTCGGGATGGACGGGTTCCACCTGGCGCAGGCCGAACTGCACCGACTGGGCCGCACGGACCGCAAGGGCGCGCCCGACACGTTCGACGCGCACGGCTACGTCAACCTGCTGTCGCGGATCAAGGCGGGCACCGAGCTGGTGTACGCGCCCGAATTCCGGCGGGAGATCGAGGAGCCGATCGCCGGTGCGGTGCCGGTGGCGCCGGAGGTGCGGCTCGTCATCACCGAGGGCAACTACCTGCTGCTGGACGAGGAGCCGTGGAGCGGGGTGCGCCCGCTGCTCGACGAGGCGTGGTTCCTGGCGCCCGACGAGCACGACCGCATCGAGCGCCTGGTGACGCGGCACCGGCGGTACGGCCGTTCGCTGGTGGAGGCCCGCAAGCGCGCGCTGGGCAGCGACCAGCGCAACGCGGACCTGATCGCGCCGAGCGCGCAGCGGGCGGACCTCGTGCTGGAGAACATGCCGCTGGTCAACTTCGCCATATGACGCTCCTGGTCACCGGCGCGAGCCGGGGCGTCGGGGCGGCGTTGGCGGTGCTGGCGGTGCTGGCGGCCGAACGCGGGCACGACGTGGTGCTGAACTACGCCTCCGACGGGCAGGCCGCGGAAGAGGTGGCTGCCGCGGTGCGCACCCACGGGCGGCAGGCGTTGACGGTGCGTGCCGACGTGGCCTCCGCGGAGGACGTGGCGGAGCTGTTCGACGCGGCGGCGGAGCTGGGCCCCCTGACCGGCGTGGTCAACAACGCGGCTGTCACGGGGAACACGCCGGGACGGCTGGACGAACAGAGTCCCGAGGTCGTGCGCCGCGTGCTGGACGTGAACGTGGCGGGCGTGATCTTCAGCTGCCAGGAGGCCGTGCGGCGGATGTCCACGCGGTACGGCGGTTCCGGTGGCGTGATCGTGAACGTGTCCTCCACGGCTGCTCGCACGGGTTCGCCGGGCGAGTGGACGCACTACGCCGCCAGCAAAGCCGCCGTCGAGACGCTCACCGTGGGCCTGGCGAACGAGGTGGCGCGCGAGGGCATCCGCGTCAACGCGGTCGCTCCGGGGCTGGTGGACACCGGCCTGCACGCGGCGGCCGGCCTACCGGACCGGATCACGCGCCTCGCGCCGACGATCCCGCTCGGCCGGGCGGGGCAGCCCGGGGAGATCGCGGAAGCCGTGCTGTGGCTGCTGTCCCCGGCGGCCTCGTACGTCACGGGGGCGGTGCTGACGGTGGGCGGCGGACGCTGAAGTTGTCCACAAGATGTGAGTAATTCGCGGAGTTGTCCACAGATCCGCGAGAAAGCGTTTACAGCTCGGCGTCCTCGGTAGCCTTGCCCGTGGGGAAGAGAAAGGACGGCTGCCGATATGTCCACGCTGACCGGCGTGCACCACCTGGCACTCACGGTGACGGACGTGGATCGCAGTGTCCCGTGGTACGAGCGGGTGCTGGATCTGAAGGAGGTGGCCCGCCGCGAGGACGCCGAAACCGGCATCAGGAAGGTCGTGCTGCGCGGTGGCCCCGGTGAGTTCTCCGTGGTGCTGGTGCAGCACCCCGACACCGAACGCGGTGACTTCGACGAGCGGCGCACGGGCCTGGACCACGTGGCCTTCACCGTGGACTCCTACGGGGAGCTGAAGGAGTGGGAAAGCCGGCTGGCGGAGTACGGCGTGACGTACACCCCGGCGAAGGCGTCGCGCACGCTGCCCGGGTCCGCGGTCGTCGTGTTCCGCGATCCGGACGGCATCCAGCTGGAGGTCTGGGCGGATCCCGAGTCCTAGCGGCCACGCCAGGACGGCCGCCAGGCCGGTGCGGGAACCGTTGCCAGGCCGCGGAAGTGGTCGATGATCGCGCGTAGCCCGGGGTGCGGATCGGCCCTGCGGCACAGGAGCGAGAGCGGGTACGCGATCGTCGGCCGCTCGACCGGGATGCGGCGCAGGCCGTAGGTCGCAGGCCAGACGAGGCGGTCGCGCGCGCCGACGAGGGTGGCCACCTCCGGGGAATCGGCGAGGGTTTCGAGCAGCACTTCGACGCCGAAGTTCGGACCGGTGCCGTCGATGGGGAGGTCGAGGTCGGCGGCCAGTTCCTCGTAGAACTCCGCCCACTCGCTGCGCGGCGCGATGCCCGGCACCCAGATCCGGTGCCCGCGCAGCTGCGCCGGGGTGAGGGTGCGCGCGGAGGCGAGCGGGTGCGCCGGGCCGACGAGCAGCTCCAGCGGGAAGTCCAGCACGTGCACCATCCGCACGTCGCGGGGCAGCGTGGCCGGATCGGTGACGCTGCGGAACGAGGCGTCGATGTCGCCTGCCCGCACGGCGGCGACCGCCACGTGCGGGTCGTCGGCCCGCAGGGTGACGACGTCGAGTTCGGTTTCGGGATGTGCCCGCCAGTAGTCGTGGAGGATGACGGCCTGCGCGCTGCGGAAGCCGAGCACGTCGATCCGCAGCGCCCGCGACTCCCGTCTGACCGCGGCGATGCCACGCTCCACGCCCGCGACGACGGTCCGCGCGTGGGGGAGGAACGCCTGGCCGTCGAAGGTCAGCTCGACACCCCGCGCGGTGCGGGTGAACAGGCGGACCGCCAGCTCCCGTTCCAGGGCCGCGATGCGCTTCGAGACCGCCTGCTGCGTCACGCCCAGCTCGTCGGCCGCGTGCTGCAGCTGCCCCAGCTCGGCCGCCCTGACGAACGACCGCAGCGCCTCGGTGTCCACGCCGCGAGCTTAGAAGCCCCAACTGGAGGTTGTGGCTCGCCGGTGGGCCGGTTGTTTGATCCAGGTTCCTGCTCACTGCTGGACTGTGCACGTGAAACTGGGGACCGGCTTCGGCCTGCTGTGGTCGGCCTACGCCGTGAGCACCTACGGCACCTGGATCGCCTTCGGCGCGTTCCCGCTCCTCGCGGTCCGCGTCCTGGACGCGCCCGCGTTCGCCGTCTCGCTCCTGGAAGCCGCGGGGCTCGCCGTCGCGGCGCTCGCCGCGGTCCCGCTCGGGCCGTGGGTGGAGCACCGCGCCAAACGCCCCGTGATGATCACGATGGACCTGCTCCGTTTCCTCGCGATGGCGAGCGTGCCGCTCGCGTACCTGCTGGGCCTGCTGTCCTACGGCCAGTTGCTGCTCGTCTCGGTCGTCACGGGGACCGCGAACATCGCCTTCACCGCGGCGTCCGGCGCGTACCTCAAGCACCTCGTCCACCGCGATCACCTGCTCGTCGCGAACGCCCGGTTCGAGGGCACGAGCTGGGTGGCGACCGCGGCGGGACCGCCGCTGGGCGGCGCGCTGGTCGGGCTGTTCGGCCCGGTCGTCACTGTCGCCGCGGACGCGGTGAGCTACCTGCTGTCCGCGCTCGGCATCCTCCGCATCCGCGCCGGCGACGTCGCGGCACCCAGGGCACGGGACGGCAGGCTGCGCGCGGCGGAACTCCTGGACGGCTGGCGGTTCATCCTCCGCGACGCCGTGCTGCGGCGCCTGTTCTTCAACTCCGTGGCCGTCGGCGGGTTGATCATGGCGACCCTCCCGCTGCTGGCCGTCCTGCTGCTGGGCGAGTACCACTTCCCGGCCTGGCAGTACGGGCTCGCCTTCGGGCTGCCCGCCGTCGGCGGGTTCGCGGGCGCCCGCCTGTCATCCCGCCTTGTGACCCGCTACGGCAGGCACCGGGTCATGGTCGTCTCGGGGTGGCTGCGCTCGCTCTCCCCGCTTGGGCTCGCCTTCACGCGGCCGGGCCTCGCAGGCCTGCTCACGGTCATCGCCGTCGAAGGGCTGCTGATCACGTGCATGGGGGTGTTCAACCCCCTCTACGCCACGGAACGCCTCCAGCGCACGCCCGCGGAACGCGCCGCACGGGTGCTCACCGCGTGGAGTGTCAGCGGCAAACTCGCCCAGGCGGCGCTCATGGTCGTCTGGGGCGTCCTCGCGACGCTCACCAGCGCGCTCGCGGCGATCGCCGTCTCCGGCGTCCTGCTGCTCGCCACACCGCTCCTGCTGCCCAGGCGCGAGCCTCAGGCGGCTTCGCGGAGTTCGGAACCGGGTTCGCCGCGGCCGGGGTCGTCGACGGGGCGGCGCATCTCCTGGCGGTAGCGGATCACGCCGAACGCCGTGCCGCCGACGAAGAACGCCACCGAAAGCCACACGACGACCGTCTTGACCCACGGCAGCGCGTCGAGCAGGCCGGCGCCGTAGTAGCCCAGCAACACCAGCGTCGGCACCCACAGCAGGCCGCCGAGCGTCGTCGCGGCCATGAACCGGCGGGGATCCATCCTGGCGGCACCCGCGATGAGCGGCGCCAGCGTGCGCACCCACGGGATCCAGCGGGCGGCGACGATCGCGAAGAAGCCCTTGCGGTCCAGGAAGGCACGCGCCCGTTCCAGGTTGCCGCGGTTGAGCACGCGCCCCCCGCGCCGGGCGATGAACCGGGTGCCGGTGTGCCTGCCGATGTAGTAGCCGACCTGGTTGCCCACCACCGCGACGACCAGTGCCGCGAGGGACAGCAGCCAGGCGTTGGCGTCGGCGCCGTGGGAGGCCAGCACGACACCCGCCGCGAACAGCAGCGAGTCGCCCGGGAGGAACAGGCCGATGATCAGCGCGCATTCGACGAACACGAAACTGAGCACGATCACCCACACCAGCACCGGGCCGGCGGTGTCCAGCCAGCTCACACCCAAGCCTTCGGAGGCGGCGTAGACGGAACTCACCCGGCGAAGCCTACGTGGCGAACGCAAGCGGCAGTCAGCCGAAGGGTGGAATTGCGGTATCCGTTATCAAAGACGAGGCGCCCCGGACGGCTCGTCCGGGGCGCCCCACCAGGTACTACATCTGCGGCAGCGACTCGCCCTGCACCGCTTCGACGTCGATTTCGACCTTCACCGTGGTGCCGATCGCGGCCACCCCGGCGCGGACCATCGCGTTGTAGTTGATCGCGAAGTCGTTCCGGTGCAGCTGGGTCTCGGCGTGGAACGCGGCGCGGACGCCGCCCCACGGGTCCGGGCCCCAGCCGCCGTACGTCAGGTCCAGCTCGACCTCGCGGCGCTGGCCGTGCAGCGTCAGGTACCCGGCCAGCTTCCAGCTGTCCGTGCCCCGCTGCCGCAGGCCGGTGCTCTCGAACGCGATCGTCGGGTACGACTCGACGTCCAGGAAGTCCGGCGACCGCAGGTGGTCGTCCCGCATTTTGATGCCGCTGTCCAGGCTCGCCGCCTTGATCTCGGCGTGCACCGAGGACTGCTCGACCGGCCTGCTCACCACGATCCGGCCGCTGACCTCGGAGAAGCGCGCCCGGATGCTCGCGATGCCCAGGTGCCGGGCCGTGGCGACGACGGTGGAGTGCACCGGGTCGATCGTCCACGGGCCCGCCGGGGGCAGCTCGACCGAACCGGCCATCGGCGCCAGGGGGATCTCCCCGAGCGAGCCGGTGCCGTCCGAGCCGATCTGCGCCGTGCGCGCCACCGGGTTGTACCCCGCGGCGGTGAGCACCGCGGTGTACAGGCCCGGCGGGAGCGGCGGGGTGTCCACCACTCCCTTCGCGTCGGACTCGGCCCTCGCGACCTGCTGGCCGGTCATGTCGGTGACGGTCAGCACCGCACCCGACACGGCCCACCCCTCGGCCGTCTGGATCTGCGCGTGCAATCCGCTACTCATGCCTGCTCGCCGCCGAACTCGTCGATCACCTGCTCGTACCCGAGGCGCACGTCGTGCGTGGCCTCGCCGCCCAGCAGGTTCACCTGGCTGGTCGCCGGGGGGTACCCGCTCGCGACCACGGTGTAATCACCCTCCGGGAGGTCGCTCACCACGTAGCGGCCCTCCGAGTCGGTGCGGGCGACCGCCGCGACGTTGCCCTCCGCGTCCAGCACGGTGATGCGGGCGTCGGGGACGACGCGGTCGCCGTCCGTGCGGGCGGTACCGGCGAGCACGACCGCCGAGGCCAGCTCGACGTCCTGCCGCAGCACGCCGCTTTCGGGCACGGTCAGCATCAACGCGACCGGGCGCATCCGCTCGGCGCTCGCGACCAGCGTGTACGTCCCGGCACCGACGCCGTGGAAGGTGTACGCACCCTCCGCGGTGGTGATGGAGGCACCGGTGACCTCACCCCGCGAGTCGGTCAGCGTGACCGTCACACCGGCGAGCGGGGTCTCCCGCCCGGCGACCCGGACGATGCCGCTCACCTCACCCGAGCCGATCAGCGTCAGGTCCAGCCGCGCCGGGCCCTGGCCGACGACGACGCTGGAGGCCTGCGGCTGGTGCCCGCCCGCCGACACGATCAGCACGTACGTGCCCGCGCCGGGCGCGTTGATCGTGTAGCCGCCGTCGGCACCCGCCGTGGCCCGCGCGACCTGGCGGCCGCGCTGGTCGATCAGCGTGAGCGCCGCACCGAGCACGGACGAACCGTCCTGGCGGCGGATGTGCCCGCTGATGGGCTGGCCGTCGGTGTCGACGGGGCTGCTCATCCCGGTCGTCGCCGTGGCGAACGGCGCCGTCTGGGCCGCCAGCTCGTAGTTGCCGTGCCCGTTGGTCTCGCTCGGGGCGGCGTGCCTGCCGCCGACGAGCGCCGGTTCACGGTCCTCCGCCTCGAGCGCCGCGTCGGCGTCGGCCCAGGTCGCGTTGTCGGCCTCGGCCGCGGCCTGCGCCGCCTCCGGCGGCACCGCGCCACCCTCGGCCGGCGCCGCGGCCGGGCTCGGGCCGCCGCTCAGCGGGATCTCCCGCATGAACAGCAGCACGAGGCACGCCAGCAGCGCGAACCCGGCGGCCACGTAGAACACGCCGTGCATCGAGTTGGTGAACCCGGTCAGGATCGGGTTCTTGATGGCCTCGGGCAGGTTCGCCAGCGCGCTCGTGTTCGACTGCAGCGCGTTGAGCTGGTTCCCGTTGAACTGCGGCGGCAGGGTGCCGCCGAAGGCGTCCGCGATCCGGCCCGGCAGCAGGTTGAACAGGATCGTCAGGAACACCGCGACACCCAGGGTGCCGCCCATCTGGCGGAAGAACGTCGCCGACGCGGTGGACACACCCATGTCGCTGCGCGGGCCGGCGTTCTGCGCCGCGATGACCAGCGTCTGCATGCAGCCACCGAGGCCGAGCCCGATGATCAGCGCGTACACCAGCGGCTGCCAGAGCGCGCTGTCGAAGTGGACCTGCGCGTAGAGCACCGCGCCGATCGCGATGATCAGCGTGCCGACGACCGGCAGGAACTTGTACCGCCCCGTCTTCGCGGTGATCCGGCCCGACAGCTGCGAGCCGATCATGATGCCGAGCACGAGCGGCAGCATCAGCAGACCCGCCTCGGTGGGCGAGTAACCACGCACCACCTGGAAGTACTGCGGGACCATGGTGATGCCACCGAACATCGCGACACCGACGATCGTGCCGCCCGCGATGACCACGCTGAACGTCGAGTTCCGGAACAGGCGCAGCGGGATGAGCGCCGCGTCCTTCATGACGTACTCGACGAAGATGAACAGCACCACGCCGAACGCCGCCACCGCGTAGCAGATGACCGCGCGGGTGGAGCCCCAGCCCCACGTGCGGCCCTGTTCGGCGACCAGCAGCAGCGGCACCACGGCGACCGCGAGCGCGATCGCGCCGAACCAGTCGATCCGCTGCGGCTGCTTCTGGTGCGGGATGTTGAGCACCCGCGCGACCACGAACAGCGCGAGGACGCCGATCGGCACGTTGATCAGGAAGACCCAGCGCCAGCCGTGCAGCCCGCCGAGCGTCTCGAAGCCGGAGAAGAACCCGCCGAGCACCGGGCCGAGCACGGTGGCCGAGCCGAAGACCATCATGAAGTAGCCCTGGTAGCGCACGCGTTCACGCGGCGGCACGATGTCGCCGATGATCGTGAACGCCAGCGACATCAGGCCACCGGCACCGAGACCCTGGAACGCGCGGAAGGCGGCCAGCTCGTACATCGAGGTGGCGAACGTGCAGGCCGCCGAACCGACCACGAACAACGCGATCGCGGTGAGGTAGAACGGCTTGCGGCCGTAGATGTCGGACAGCTTGCCGTACAGCGGCGTCGCGATGGTCGCGGTGATCAGGTACGCCGTGGTCGCCCACGCCTGCTCGCTGAACCCGTTGAGGTCATTGGCGATCTTCACGATCGCCACGCTCACGATGTTCTGGTCGAGCGCGGCCAGGAACATGCCCAGCAGCAGACCGCTCAGCACGGTCATGATCTGCCGGTGGCTCAGCCTCGCCTCGCCGGCGGGCACCGCACCCCCCGTGGGTGCCGCCGGTTGTCGGGTGGAACTCGTCATGCGTCAGCCCCCTTGCTCTGAGCCGACCCCTGGTCGGCCACCTGCGGAATGCTTGTCTCGATACCGGAGTTGAGCCGGTCCAGCAGCCGGTTGAGCGTCTGCCGGTCCTCCTCCGGCCAGTCGGCCAGCACGTCGGCCAGCCACCGGTTGCGCTGCCTGCGGTTCTCCTCGAAGACCCGCAGCCCCTCTGCCGTCGGTGCCAGCAGGCACGCGCGGCCGTCCTCCGGGTCGGACTGGCGCTCGACCAGTCCGTGCTGGACCAGCGAGCTGCTCTGCCTGCTGATCGTGGAGATCTCGGCGTGCAGCGCCTCGGCCAGCTTGCTGGTGCGCTGCGGACCGTCGTGGATGAGGTGGAACAGGATGGCGTACGCCGCCCGCTCGATCCCGTCGGGCCCCTGCTTGGCCACCTGGGACTTGGCCTTGTTGATCAGCCGCACGAAGCGGACGAGCTGCACCCCGAGTTCGTCGGCGACGTCGAGCTCGGCCGCGGTGCGGGCCGCTTCCGTCGTGGCAGGTGCCATGTCATCACTCTCTTCGCACGCTTAATTGGCCGCTGCAACTAGTTGCCCTAAGCAAGGATGCACCTGAAGTGGTTGGTTGCGCCACTCAAATAACTGTCCTGTGTCGTAGAACACTTTAGTTGCCTTAGGCAAGTGAATTACTCTGGGGTGATCTGTCCGTTTCGCACCGTTCACCCCTCGCGCCTGGTGCCGACGGTAGACCGGGGGTACGACAATCTCGGTATGACGCCTGATCCCGCCCTGCTCGACCTGCTCGCGAACCGCCCGTTCGGGGTACTCGCCACCATCCGCCGCGACGGCCGGCCCCAGCTGTCCAATGTGACCCATTTCTTCGACGCCGAAACGCGGCGGATCCTGGTGTCGATCACCGACGGCCGCGCCAAGACGAAGAACCTGCGCCGGGACCCGCGCGCCACCTACCACGTCAGCAGCACCGACGGCTGGTCGTACGCGGTGGTCGAAGGCGCCGCCGAACTGACCCCGGTCGCCGCCGACCCGCACGACGCGACCGTCGAGGAGCTGGTCGAGCTGTACCGGAGGGTGGCGGGCGAGCACCCCGACTGGACGGAGTACCGCGAGGCGATGGTCGCCGACCGGCGGCTCGTGCTGCGCATCCCCGTCGAGCGGGTCATCGGCTTCGTCCGCTGAAGTTCGGAAATTTTCTTCCGCACTGCGGACTCCGTCGTCCTACGATGAGTCCATGGGCAACGACGCACTGCTGACGGAACTCCGTGAAGCGCTCGGGAAGGACGCCGTCCTCACCGACACCGACGTGGTCGACAGTTACTCGCGCGACATGATGCCGCTGGCACCGTCCGGGCGGCCGCTGGCGGTGGTGTTGCCCTCCGACGTCGAAGGGGTGCAGGCGACGGTGCGCGCCTGCGCGGAGGCGGGGGTGCCGATCGTGCCCCGCGGCGCCGGCAGCGGGCTGTCCGGCGCCGCGAACGCCATCGACGGCTGCGTCGTGCTGGTGATGACCAAGTTCGACAAGATCCTCGAGGTCGACCCCGGCAACCGGCTCGCCGTCGTCCAGCCTGGGGTCGTCAACCTCGACTTCCGCAACGCCGTGGAGAAGCACGGGCTGTTCTACCCGCCCGACCCGTCGAGCTACGACTGGTGCACGATCGGCGGCAACCTCTCCACCAACGCCGGCGGGCTGTGCTGCGTGAAGTACGGCGTGACCACCGATTCGGTGCTGGGGCTGGAGGTCGTGCTGGCCGACGGCTCGCTGCTGAAGACCGGGCGCCGGACGGTCAAGGGGGTCGCGGGCTACGACCTGACGAAGCTGTTCATCGGCAGCGAAGGCACGCTCGGCGTGATCACGCAGGCCACCGTCGCGCTGCGCCCGCTGCCCCAGGCGCCGGGCACGCTCGTCGCCGGTTTCGACCACACCGACAAGGCGGGCGAAGCGGTCGCGCGGGTGGTGCGCGAGGGGCTCGTGCCGTCGCTGATGGAGATCATGGACGCCAGCTCCATCAAGGCCGCCGAGCACTACCTCAACACCGATCTCGGCGCCGGTTCCGACTGCCAGGCGCTGCTGCTGTGCCAGTCCGACTCGGGTGGCGAGGTGGCGCAGCGGGAGCTGAGCGCGATCGAGCAGATCTGCAACGACTGCGGCGCCACGATGGCGTACGCGACCGACGACCTGGCCGAGGGCCGCATGCTGATGCAGGCCCGGCGCGTCGTGCTCACCGCGCTGGAGGAGTACGGGGTGTGGCTCACCGACGACGTGTCCGTGCCGCGGACGCGGATCGCCGAGCTGATCCAGGGGTGCGAGCGGATCAGCCGGGAGGTCGGGCTGCGCATCGCCGTCGTCGGCCACGCGGGCGACGGCAACATGCACCCGACGATCGTCTACGCGCCCGATTCGGAGGACGAGTTCGCGCGGGCCCGCAAGGCGTTCGACGACATCCTCGAGGTGGGGCTGTCGCTGGGCGGCACGGTCACCGGGGAGCACGGCGTCGGCAAGATCAAGCGCGAGTGGCTGGAACGCGAGATCGGCCCGGTGGGAATCCGCGTGCACCGGCAGATCAAGCGGGCGCTGGACCCGGACAACCTGTTCAACCCGGGCTCGATGTTCTCGATGGAGTAGGGGCGGGGCTCCGTGGTCGCCCGCAGCGTAGAGCCGGTTCCCCGTCCCAAGGGCCCGCTCAGGACGGACCAGGAAGCGGAGAACTGCTCCGGCGGATGCGGGACGACGAACGGTACTGATGGTGTGCCTCGGCTTGGCGGCGTTGGTGGCCCTCGGGTTGCCAACCCGCAGCCCGGGCGCCTGACGCGAAAAGGCCGCCGCACCGAGCTGGTGCGGCGGCCTTCGCGTGCGTGGTCGGTCAGCGCTCGACGCGCGGGATCCGCTGCGTGACCTCGGCGTCCGACTCCGCCGGCGCCTTCGCGGCCGCGTGCTTGCGCTCGCGGCGGTTGCGGGCGTACTCGACGACCAGCGGCACCACCGACACGAGCACGATCAGGATGAAGATCGCCTCGATGTTGTTCTTGATGAACGAGATGTTGCCCAGCACGTGCCCCAGCGCGGTGATCCCGCCCGCCCACAGGATGCCGCCGATGATCGTGTAGGTGAAGTACTTCTTCGCGTCCATCCGGCCGACGCCCGCGATCCACGTGATGAACGTGCGCACGAACGGCACGAACCGCGCCAGCACGACCGCCTTCGGGCCGTGCTTCTCCAGGAACGCGTGCGTCTTGTCGACGTACTCCTGTTTGAAGAAGCGGGAGTCGGGCCGCTTGAACAACGCGGGCCCCGCCTTGTAGCCGATGAAGTACCCGACCACGTTCCCCAGCAGCGCGGCGACGCTCACCAGCAGGCACACCAGCCACAGCGGCGCGTGGATCGAGCCCTGCGCGACGAACAGGCCGGCGGTGAACAGCAGCGAGTCACCCGGCAGCACCGGGAAGATGCTGCTCTCGATGAAGATGACCAGGCACAGCCCGACGATCACGTACGCGCCGAACTGGGTCAGCAGGTACTCCGGGTTGAACCACTTCGGCATCAGGGCGAGCGTGGTCGTGGTCTCGGCGAGGATCACACCAAAACGGTACAGGGTGACCCTGTGTTGCCTGTGTGGGCTTCAGAGCAGCGTGATGAGGCCGATCACCGCGCCGGTCGCCAGCCCCAGCAGCACCGACAGCAACAGGATCCAGTGCGTCGGCAACGACCCCGGCTGCGGCTTGGGCCGGACGGCGGGGTGCCGCACCGTGGGCGGCTCCAGCGCGGCCTGTTCACGCGCCAGCGCGCCGTCGCCGGTGCCGGACAGCAGGCCGTACTGCGGCGGCAGCTCGGGGGCGCGCGCGGCGGGTGGCGCGCTCCTCGCCTGCGCACGCAACGCCTCGGCCAGCAGGCGCTCCGGATCGGGACGGTCGCTCACCCCCTTCAGCTTAGTCGGGGTGGCCACCAGTCCCAGACCCCTGCGGTGCTTCGGCGCACCGCCGCGTCCGGGACCCACCGGGTGCCGGCGACGACGAGGCGGTGCACGAGCGGGCTCGGCGAGACCGACACGCGCCCCTTGCGGCGGGCCGTGCGGGCGATCTTCCTGGTGCGCGGCAGGCGTTCCCGGTCGTAGCGGGCGAGCGCGTCCGGCACCGGCGCGCTCCGCAGGGCCGCCGCGAGGGTGACCGCGTCCTCGATCGCCTGGCACGCGCCCTGCCCGAGGTCGGGGGTGACGGCGTGGGCGGCGTCGCCGAGCAGGACGACGTTGCCGTGCGTGTAGGCCGGCAGCGGGCCGAGGTCGAGGATGTCGTTGCGCAGGACCGCGTCCGTCGCGGCGAGCAGTTCGGGGATCGGCGAATGCCACCCCCGCACCGTTTCCGGACCGCCCGAGCTCGACCCGAGCGCCCAGCACGCCCGGCCGCCGGGCAACGGGTGGATCATGAAGTACCGGCCGCGGCCGAAGGTGAAGCTGCCTTCGACGTCGATCCCCGCCACGACACCTCGCCAGGCGGTGTACCGCTTGCGCGGCCGCGGCGCGTCCGGCCACAGCAGGTCACGGAAGGTGCTGTGCACCCCGTCCGCCGCCACGACGAGATCCGCCTCCGGCACCGCCGTCACCCGCCGGCCCGTCCGGATGCGGTCCGCGGGCAGTTCGTCGAGCAGGACCCGGTGCAGCTCGGCGCGGTGGAAGGCGGCGAGCGGGACGTCACGCCCCTCGCGGAACCGCCGCAGGTACCGGCCCGACGGCAGCCGCTGGTTGCCGGTGACCTGCGAGGACGCCGCGTGGCGGCGGACCCGGTCCCCGATGCCGAGCACGTCGAGCGCGCGCATCGCGTTCTCCGCGAGCGACAGCCCCGCCCCGACCTCCCGCAGCTCGGCCGCCTGCTCCAGCACGGTCACCGACCAGCCGATCCGCCGCAGCGCGATGGCCGCCGTGAGGCCGCCGATCCCGCCGCCGACCACCACCGCGTCAGGCATCGCCGGGCCCCTTCGCCTGCTCGAAGACCTCGGCCATCCAGGCGAACGCCCGGTCCGCGTCCCGCAGGCGCGCCGGGTCAGCGCGCCCGGCGAGGTCCAGCCCCGCCTTCGTGAGCTGCCGGAACGACGCCAGCGAGGCGATCCGCGCCCGGATCACGCGCTCCCACGCGTCGTCCTCCATCCGGAAGTACGTGGTCCGCTCGCCCCGGCGGGTGCGCTTGCTGACCAGGCCGGCGCCCACCAGCAGGCGCATGTTGCTGGTGAGCGAGGCGCGGCTGGCGGCGATCGCCCCGGCGATCTGCGCCGCGGACTGCTCGGGCGGGTCGCAGATCATGAGCCAGCCCAGTATCCGGCCCGCGATCGGCGGCTGGCCGTACTGCTCGGTGAGGAACGCGGAGACCCGCTCGACCCAGTCGAGCAGTTGCTCATCCATACCAGCAGATGCTAGTCACAACTAGCATCTGGTCAAGACAGCCATTCCCCTTGCCGGAGGACACGGCTCAGCCGCAGGTCGTCGTCGAGGATGACGAGGTCGGCGGCCAGCCCGGCTTCCAGCGAGCCCGTGCGGTCGTCGATGCCGAGCAGTTCGGCCGGGCGGCCGGAGGTGGCGCGCACGGCGTCGGGGATGCTCAGGCCCGCGCCGCGCACCAGGTTGCGGAAGGCGACGTCCATGGTCAGCGTGCTGCCGGCCAGCGAGCCGGTGTCGGCGAGCGTGGCGACGCCGTCGCGCACGTCCACCTCCAGCCGCCCGAGGTGGTAGCGGCCGTCGGCGGCGTCGGTGGCGGACATGGCGTCGGTGATCAGCACCGTCCGGCCGCGGCCCGCGTGCTTCGCGGCCAGCCGCAGCACCGTCGGGTGGACGTGCACGAGGTCGCAGATCAGCTCGACCGTGATGCGCTCGTCGTCCAGCAGCGCGCCGATCGGGCCGGGTTCGCGGTGGTGCAGCGGGCGCATCCCGTTGAACAGGTGCGTGCCGACCGTCGCACCCGCGTCGATCGCCGGGCGGATCTGCTCCTCCGTGCCGTCGGTGTGCCCGATCGCCGCGATGACCCCGGCCTCCGTCAGCTGCCGGACCGCGCGGACCCCGCCCGCCAGCTCGGGCGCGATCGTCACCATCCGGACGTGCCCGTGCCCCGCCCGCAGCAAGGCGTCGACCGACGCCGTGTCCGGCTCCAGCAGCACGCCGGGGTCGTGGGCCCCGCACCGGGCCTCGGCGATGAACGGGCCTTCGAGGTGGACCCCGGCCAGCTCACCGTCCTCGACCAGCTCACGCAGCGCGGACAGCTGGTCCACCAGCGTGCGGATCGGCTCGGACACCAGGCTGGCCAGCATCGTCGTGGTGCCGTGACGGCGGTGCGCGGCGATCGCGCGCGCGATCTCCTTGGGGTCCCCGCTGGAGAAGGAGCCGCCGCCACCGCCGTGGCAGTGCGTGTCGACGAACCCGGGCACGACCAGCGCCCCGCCCAGCTCCACGTGCTCACCCGGCGGCGGGGTGCCGGTGCCGATGCCGGAGATCCGCCCGTCGGCCACGGCCAGCCAGCCGTCGTCCACGAGCCCTTCGGGTAGCGCCAGTCTGCCGCCGGTCAGCACGAAGTCCGTCACGCGCTCCAGCATATATTGGTCTAAACCATATCTCGCAACGCTCAGCCGCTCATCGCCTTCTGAAGCGATTCAAGCGCCCTGCTCGCGGTCGATTTCACCGTGCCCTTCGAGATCCCGGCGGCCTCGGAGATCTCCGCCTCCGACAACCCGCCGTAGTACCGCAACACCAGCACCTCGCGCTGCCGCGGCGGCAGCTTCGACAACGCGCTCACCACCGCCTGGTGCTCACTGGACAGCATGGCGAGGCTCTCCGCCGAGCGCGCGTTGACCGCGTGCGGCGGTACGTACTCGCGGGCGGTCTTGCGCCGCCGCAACACGCTGCGCGAGCCGTTCACGACGGCCGTGCGCAGGTAGCCCACGGCGGCCGCGGCGTCCCGCAGCTTCCCCCAGTTCCGGTACAGCCCGGTGAACGCCTCCTGCACGACGTCCTCGGCCGTCGCGGGCTCGTCGACCAGCAGGATCGCGAGCCGGACCAGCCGCATGCGGTGCGTGCGGTAGAGGTCCTCGAGCGTCAGTGGTGCAGAGGGCTGTGCGGGGACCTGCTCGAACCCGTCGATCGTGCGCAAGTGCCCGAGCGTGCGCTCGACGCTGCGCTCCGCGCTGCCTTCCGGCATGTAGTCCTGCCCGTCCTCGGCCTTGGTCAACACAACTGCTTCCACGCGCGCACAGGGTATCCGGTTGCACCGGGGCGGCCATAGCTTGCGAACGGGTACCTTGCGGGCAGTAAACGGAGTACGGGGAGGTAACGCAGTGGCCTGGTTCCTGGTCGAGACGCGGTACGTGCAGGAGAAGTTCCGCGACGTGCGCCCGCGGCACCGCGAGTACCTGGGGCAACTGGCCGATCAGGGCGTGGTGGCGGTGGCCGGCCCGTTCGCCGACGAGTCCGGCGGCGTGTTCCTGGTGCGGGCCGACGACGAGGAGGCGGTGACGAAACTCCTCGACGCCGACCCGTACTCGCTGGAGGGCGCGCTGGAGGAGCGCAGGGTGCGCGAGTTCAAGCCCGTGCTGGGCGCCTGGGTGCCCTGACCGGTCAGCGGATGGCCGCGCGGCCGCCGTGGCCGGTGACCGCGGCCGCCTTCGACCCGCGTGCCGCGATGTCCTCGATCGCGGCCCGGTCCGCGGCGGGGATGCGCGTGCGAGAGCCCAGCTCGATGATCGGCGGCAGGAACGCGCGCAGCAGCTTCATCGCCAGCACCCACTTGGGCACGTGGATGGTCCTGGCCCGCTTGAGCACGCCGGCCTCCAGGTGGTCCAGCGCGACGTCGAGCGGGTAGGTCTTGCCGAGGAAGCCCGGCATCCCGCCCCGCAGCTTGCCGAACACCGGGTGCGCGTCGGCGCTTTCCACCAGGTCCGTGCGGATCCAGGTGGGGTGCGCGACGCCGACCTTCACGCCGAGGTGCGCGACCTCGGCGCGCAGGCTGTTGCAGAACGCCTCGACCCCGGCCTTGGCGGCGGCGTAGTTGGCCATGCCGGGCGCGTGGGTGATCGCCGCGAGCGACGAGATCGCCAGCAGGTAGCCCTTGCGCTCGATGACGTGCGGCAGCGTCACGCGGAACGTGCGCCACACGCCGAGCAGGTCGACTTCGAGGACCTTCTCGAACGCCTCGCGGTCGATGGAGCGGACGAAGCCGGTGGTGGCGATGCCCGCGTTGGCGATGACGATGTCGATGCCGCCGAAGTGCTCGACCACCCCGGCGGTCGCCTTCTCGAGCGCGTCCCAGTCCGTGACGTCGGCTTCCCAGGAGCGGGCCGCGTCACCGATGCGCTCGGCGACCTTGCGCTGTTCCTCGGCTTCGAGCCCGACGAGTGCGACCTTGGCGCCACGGGCGGCGAGCCGTTCGGCCAGCCCGGCCCCGATGCCGCGCGCAGCTCCGGTGATGAGCACGACCTTGCCTGTTACGTTGGCCATGACCAGCACCGTACCGCACCCTACCGCGAGTAAGCTACTCCTGAGTAAGGATCAGGAGGATGCCTCGTCCAGCGCGGCGATGTCGGCCTCGGTGAGCCGCAGCTCGACCGATGCCAGCAGGTCGGCCAGCTGCTCGACGTTCCGGGCGCTCGCGATCGGGGCGGCGACCGTCGGCCGGGAGGCCAGCCACGCGAGCGCGACCGCGGCGGGCGTCGTGCCGTACGCGGCGGAGATGTCGTCGAGCGCCTCCAGCACCCGCTCGCCCCGGTGGTCGAGGTAGGCGACGGCGGCTTCGGTGCGCGGGCTGCCCGTGTCGGTCTCCCGCGAGCGGTACTTGCCCGTCAGGAACCCCCTCGCCAGGCCGAAGTACGGCATCGTGGACAGCCCCTGCTCGCGCACCAGCGGCAGCAGGTCCTGCTCGAAGCCCCGCTCCACCAGGTTGTAGTGCGGTTGCACCGCCACGTACCTGGCGAAGCCCTCGCGGTCCGAAATGGACAGTGCCTCGGCGAGCCGCTCGGCGCTGTAGTTCGACGCCCCGAGGTAGCGGACCTTGCCCGCGCGCACGAGCTCGTCGAACGCGCCCAGCGTCTCCTCCAGCGGCACGTCCGCGACGTCCCGGTGCGCGTAGTAGAGGTCGATGTGGTCGGTGCGCAGGCGCCGCAGCGAGTCCTCGGCCGCCTCGCGGATGTTCTTCGCGGAGACGCCGGGGCGCTTCGGCCAGCTGCCCACCTTCGTGGCGATCACCACGTCGTCGCGGCGGCCGCGTTTCGCGAGCCAGTTCCCGATGATGGTTTCGGATTCCCCGCCCGAATTGCCGGGAGCGCGGTGGAAGTACGAGTCCGCGGTGTCGATGAAGTTGCCGCCCGCCGCCACGTAGGCGTCGAGGACCTCGAAGGACCGCTGCTCGTCCGCCGTCCAGCCGAACACGTTCCCGCCGAGGTTGAGCCCGTACACGTCCAGGTCGCTGTTCCCGATTTTCATGAATTCCACGCTAACCCGGAATGCCCCCGCGGGTCGGCGGGGTTGTGCGGGGCATGGTGAACGCACTCGGCAAACTCGGCATCTGGGCACATCCCTCACTGGTGAGCGACGAGCTCGCCCAGGAGGTGGAGAAACTCGGCTACGGCGCGATCTGGCTCGGGGGCTCGCCGGACGCCGACCTCTCCGACGTCGACCGGCTCCTGGGGGTCACCGACCGCGTCGTCGTCGCGACCGGCATCGTCAACATGTGGAAGGACGACGCGGCGCCGGTCGCCGAGTCCTACCACCGGATCGTGGGCAGGCACCCCGGCCGGTTCCTGCTGGGGGTCGGCATCGGCCACCCCGAAGCGACGAAGGTCTACCAGAAGCCCTACGACAAGATCGTCGAGTACCTCGACCAGCTCGACGAGGCCGGCGTGCCGGTCGAGGACAGGGCGCTCGCCGCGCTCGGCCCGAAGGTGCTGAAGCTGTCCGCCGAGCGCTCCGCCGGCGCGCACCCGTACCTGACCACGCCCGAGCACACCCGGCAGGCGCGCGAGATCCTCGGTGAGGGCAAGCTGCTCGTCCCCGAGCACAAGGTCGTCCTCGACACCGACCCCGAGCGCGCCCGCTCGATCGGGCGGCCCCGGGTGGAGAACCCGTACCTGCACCTGACCAACTACGTCAGCAACCTCAAGCGCCTCGGCTGGACCGACGAGGACCTCGCCAACGGCGGCAGCGACCGCCTCGTCGACGCGCTGGTCCTGCACGGGACGGCCGAGCAGATCGCCGACGGCGTGCGCGCGCACTGGGACGCGGGTGCCGACCAGGTCTGCATCCAGGTCCTCAACGAGGACCCGCTGCCCGTGTACCGCGCTGTGGCGGAGGCCCTGCTGTCGTAGCTGGGACTCGGCGGACCTCGTACGATTCGGGCAAGAAGGCGACCACCCGCTAGGAGGACCAACGATGCCCATCGCCACCCCCGAGGTCTATGCCGAGATGCTCGACCGGGCCAAGGGAGGCGAGTTCGCTTACCCGGCCATCAACGTGACCTCGTCGGAGACCCTCAACGCGGCGCTGAAGGGGTTCGCCGACGCGGAGAGCGACGGCATCATCCAGGTGTCCACCGGCGGCGCGGAGTTCGCGTCCGGTCTCCACGTCAAGGACATGGTGACCGGCGCGACCGCGCTGGCCGAGTACGCACACGTGGTCGCGAAGAAGTACCCGGTGAACGTGGCGCTGCACACCGACCACTGCCCGAAGGACAAGCTCGACTCCTACGTCAACCCGCTGATCGCGATCTCGCAGGAGCGGGTGGACCGGGGCGAGAACCCGCTGTTCCAGTCGCACATGTGGGACGGCTCGGCGATCGACCTCGACGAGAACCTCAAGATCGCGGCCGAGCTGCTCGAGCGCGCGGCCGCGGCGAAGATCATCCTCGAGGTCGAGATCGGCGTCGTCGGCGGTGAGGAGGACGGCGTCTCGAACGAGATCAACGAGAAGCTGTACACCGCCGAGGGCGACTTCCTGAAGACGGTGGACGCGCTCGGCTCGGGCGACAAGGGCCGCTACCTGCTCGCCGCCACCTTCGGCAACGTGCACGGCGCGTACAAGCCGGGTGCCGTCAAGCTGCGCCCGGACGTGCTCAAGCGCGGCCAGGCCGCCGCGGCGGAGAAGCTGGGCCTGCCCGAGGGCTCGAAGCCGTTCGAGCTGGTGTTCCACGGCGGGTCCGGCTCGCTGCTGGAGGAGATCCACGAGGCGGTGTCGTACGGCGTGGTGAAGATGAACGTCGACACCGACACGCAGTACGCGTTCTCCCGCCCGGTCGCGGACCACTTCTTCAAGAACTACGACGGGGTGCTCAAGATCGACGGCGAGGTCGGCAACAAGAAGACCTACGACCCGCGCAGCTACCTCAAGAAGGCCGAGACCGGGATGGCCGCGCGCGTCGTCGAGGCCGCCGAGCACCTCAAGTCGGCTGGGAAGAAGCTCTGATCCGGCTCCTCGTCGCCGTCACCCACCACGCGGCGGTGACGGCGACGAGGACCACCGGCAGCGTCCACCAGGCGAACGGCGGGGCGATGCCGAGGAGGCTCTGCACCTCCAGCACGCCGTAGCCGAGCAGGGCCACGAGCACGCCCGTGAGCACCCCGCGCCGGGCGGCGAGGTCCACCGCGAGGCCGACGAACAGCAGGTAGAACGGGATCGTCGAGGCGGGGAACGTGCCCGCGACCAGTAGCGGCCAGATCAGCATCCGGTAGGCCACGTAGGCGCCCGCCACCGCGGTGGCGGCCCACGCGTGGCCGATCGTGCGGCGCGCCAGCAGCAGCACCACCGCTGACATCCCGATGCCCCACAGGGGGTACACCCAGTCCGCGATGGGCATCGTGAAGTGCAGGACGGCCGCGCGGTCGACCGGGTGCCCGATCTGCTGCGCCGCGAAGTTCAGCAGCGAGGGCTCCGCCTCGGGCTCGCCGCGCTCCCAGGCCCGCAGGCCGACGATGCCGTACTCCTGTTGCCCGTTCGGGAAGAAAGCGTTTTCCAGGAAGAACGCCCACAGCCCGGTCAGCACGAGCGTGCGCACCCGGCCCGGCTCGGCGAACTTCAGCCACCCGTCGATCACCCCGGCGAGCATCACCCCGGTGCCGATGTAGAGCAGCAGGTGCGTGGGGCTCCACGCGGTCAGGTCGAGCCCGTTGACGCGGTGGTTGATCACGTCGAGCGGCGCCGCGATCAGGAACAGGCCCAGCCCCCACTGCATGAGCCGCAGCGAGCGGCGGTCGCAGCCGAGGCCGGTGTAGGTGTGGATCGCGACGAGCGCGATCACGATCCCGGTGCCCACGGTGTTGATCAGGTGCGGCGGCGCGAAGTCGTCGCGGATGAACTTGAAGTGCCACGACACGTCCCACGACGAGCCGAGCAGCTTGAACGCGAACGCCACCAGCCACGTCGTGTACGCGAAGCGCAGGACCCACGCCGGGGTCGGCTGCCCCGGTGCGCCCCGCTCCCAGTGGGTGCGGAAGAACAGCCTGGTCTTCGCCACCGGGCCGCGGGGGACGGTGATCGCGTTCGTCATGGGCACATCATGACTTGTCGTTTCGGCGACATGGACGGGTATGTCCGGAAATCAGGGTTCACCCTGAGGCGGCACCGGGCTTGCCCCGGGCGGCCCGGACCGGGCAGGGTGTCGGCCCGTGATGCCGAAACGCTTGGTCGCCGCGGTCCTCGTCGCCTGCCTCGTGCTGCTGGGCAGCGGGGTGCTGGCGAGCCTGATCTTCTAGCCGGGGCAGGATGGGAGCATGACGCACGCGAACCTGCTGGGCCCCGAACCGACGCGGCTGCCCGACCGCCCCGACGCACAGGCCGCGCTCGACGCCGGGACCGACCCCGCCGACGTGGCCGCGGAGCACCCGGACTTCAGCGAGGCGTGGGCGGCGCTGGCCGAGCGCGCGCTGGAGGCCGGCGAGATCGTCGCCGCCTACGCCTACGCGCGCACCGGCTACCACCGCGGCCTGGATCAGCTGCGCCGCTCCGGCTGGAAGGGCTTCGGCCCGGTGCCCTGGAGCCACCGCCCCAACCAGGGCTTCCTGCGGGCGCTGGCCGCGCTCGGCCGCGCCGCCCAGCGCATCGGCGAGACCGAGGAGTACGAGCGCTGCCGCACCTTCCTCGCCGACTCGGACCCCGAGGCGGCGGAGGCCACCGGGCTGAAGTGAAAAGTCAGTCGGACCATCAGAAGTCTCCACAGTTGGTGGTGGCCGGGGCGCCGTGCAGGCGCCCGTCCAGCCAGGCGTAGGCGAGGGGGTAGGCGGCCACGGCGCCTCCCACGTGCGTCGGTGCGGCGAGCGTTTCGAACCGCACCGCCGCGCCCTCCGCGCACCAGTCGCGAGCCATTTCGCGGCCCTGCGCGTAGGGCACGATGTCGTCGAGCCCGGAGTGCAGCACCAGCACCGGCGCCTTCGGCGGGATCGTGCCGATCCGCTGCTCCGCCACCGCCGACGCGTAGGGCTCCTCGCCGAGGTAGGCCGTGATCGGCCGCCCGTCGGCGGTGAGGTCCGCGGTGCGCGTGAAGGCGTGCTTGAGGATCGCGTCCCCGGTGCACTCTGATTCGACCTGTTCCTCCAGTGCCCGGCCCTTGTCGTTGAGCACGGCCGGGATGTCCAGTTCGGGGTAGGCGTAGTTGATGGCCGCCACCGCGAACATCAGGAAGCCCACCGCGTAGTGCCCGTCGAGGTTCTCGGCGACGGCGGCGAGATCGGCGGGCGGCGCGCCGGCGTAGGCGGCCTTGAGGTCCAGTTCCGGGGCGTAGCTGCCCTGCAGTTCGGCCGCGGCCGCGGAGGCCCCACCGCCCTGCGAGTACCCGGCGAGCGCCACCGGACCGCCGGCGGGCAGGCCCGCCTCGGGCAGCCGCTGCGCGGCGCGGATCGCGTCGAGCACGGCGTACGCCTCCGCCTTGCGGTTGACGTAGGTGTGCACGCCGGGTGTGCCGAGGCCCTCGTAGTCGGTGATCGCGATGCCGTAACCGCGGGAGAGCAGGCCGGCGAGGAACGGGCCCTCGTACTCCTGCCCCATCGCGAGCGCCTTCGACGGGGCGCACTGGTCACCGAGGCCCTGGGTCCCGGCCGCGTAGCCGATGATCGGGCGGACCCCCGGCCCGGTCCACGGCACGGTCGGTGTGAGCACCGTGCCGCTGACCGCGACCGGGTTCCCGTGGGTGTCGGTGCTGCGGTACAGGATCCGCTGCACCCGCGCCGGGGCGGGCACGAGCTTCGCCGGGTCGAGGAAGAACCGCGCCTCCTGGTGACGGATGATGTCGCCGGGTGAGCCCGCCGGCAGGGGCGACGGCGGGTCGTAGAAATCCGCGGCACCGGCCGGTGCCGCGCCGACAGTCAGCGAGACCAGGCCGATGACCGGGACCAGGAGTGCCGCGACCGCGCGGCGGAGGGTCAGACGCATGCTCGCTCCCCAGTGAGCTATTTTCCGACATCACTGTCGGAAAAAGGATCGAGGTGAGGGCACCGCGATGGCAATCCCCCGGAAGCGTGGTCCGGGCAGGCCGCGGAAGCTGCCCGTGGAGGACCAGCGCGCGCTGGTGCTGGCCGCCGCCCGGCAGGTGTTCGCGACCGCCGGGGTGCAGGGCGCGACGATCGAGCAGATCGCGCGCCAGGCCGGGCTGAGCAGGCAGGCGGTCTACGAGCTGTTCGGCGACAAGACCCACCTGTTCGAGCAGGCGGTCGCCGACCTCGAAGAGCAGGCGTACCGCACGATCGCCGAGCGCGGTTCCGGTGATGCCGACCTCGACCTGAAGTCGTGGGCGCGCAAGAACTACGCGAACCTGTTCGCCTTCGTCGCCGAGCACCCCGAGGCGATGCCCCTGCTGCAGGAGGCCGAGCGCGCGGGCAACCCGGCGTTGACGCGGCTGCGCGCCCGGCTCGCCGAGGTCTACCAGGAGGCCAGCGCCCGGCGCTGGGCCGCGTACGGCGTCGAGCCGGGCCGCGCGGACGTCGCGCTGGTGGCCATGTACTTCGCGATGACGGAGACGCTGGTCAACCTGTCCTGGCCGGGCGAACCGCCCGACCGCGAGGCGCTCATCGACCTGCTCACCGAGTTCACGATCGGCGGGGTCCTGCGGCTGCACGGCCAGACCCCGGAGGTCATCGACCGGGTGCGGTGACGCCGGGTCAGAGGTATCCGTCCGCGGGGACCGTGGCGCCGCGGAACCAGGCCTGGAAGAAGCCGGTGAGGTCCTGCCCGGAGATCCTCCCGGCGAAGGCTTCGAACTCCGGCCAGCCGACGTACTCACCTCGGTGCGCCTGCGCCCATCCCTTGAGCAGCCGGCCGAACGCCTCGTCGCCGATCTGCCGGCGCAGTGCGTGCAGGGCGAGCGGGCCCTTGCTGTACATGTTCAGCCCCGGCAGCTGCCCCGGGCGGTAGAGCGGCTGCCAGAAAGCGCTGTCCCCCTTGGCGGCCTCGACCTGCTCGCGGTACCGGGCGTCCAGGTCGGCGCCGCCTTCGGCCTCGTCCCACAGCCACGTCGCGTAGCTCGCGAAGCACTCGGCCAGGCAACCGTCCTCCGCCTGGCCGGGCGCGACCGACACCCCGTACCACTGGTGGGCCTGCTCGTGGACGACCTGCTGGATGTTCATGTACTGGCTGTTGCCCGCGCCGAGGTACACCGGCCGGGTCTGCGGCGAGGTCCCGGGCCCGTCGTCGTTGACGTCCACGAACACGTTGCCCGCCGCGTCGAACGGGTACGGGCCGAACCTCCCGGACAGGAAGCCGAGGATCTCGGGCAGGCGGTCGGCCAGTGGTCTGGTCGCCGCCTCCAGGCCGGGGGCGTACGCGTTGACCACCGGGGTCCCGTCGGCCAGCGCCGAGCGGTCGATGGTGAAGCGGTCGACGGACACGGCGATGAAGTCGGGGTCGGCAGCCGGCTCCGTCCAGTCGTACGTCGTGGCGCCCGGTTCGTGCCGCACCGCGCCCTCCCGCCCGATCGACACGACGCCCCAGCCGTCCGGCACGGTCGCCACCAGGTGGAACCGGGCCTTGTCGTGGCCGTCCTCGTGCGCGGGGAACCAAGCGCTGGAGCCGCCTTCGAACGCCGTCGCCCCGCCTGACGTGGTGGGGAGCCACGCGGCGCCGGGCGTGCCGTCGTAGGAGATCCGGACGGTGAACCGGGCGCCGCGGCCGATGGGCGTCGCAGGCTCGACGACCAGGTCCTCCCCGCTCTGCGTGTACCGCGCCGCTTGCGAGTCGATCTCGACCGAACGGACGCGTGGGCCGTCGAGGGCGAGCGTGAGGCTGCGCAACGATTCGGCGGACACCGCGCTGACCACCGTGACACCCTGCAGGTTCCGGCTGTCCGGCCGGTAGTCCATCGTGATGTCGTAGCCGGTGACGTCGAAGTCACCGCTCGGACCCGCTGTGGCGGACGCACTGCCGGTCCCGGCCAGTGAGCCCGCCAGCACGGTGGCGACCACCAGTGTTTTCGTCTTCATGGACCACACTGTCGGCAGGCGCCGTCCGACCGGCGTCCAGGTCGTGTCGCGGTTTCGTCGCAACGTCCACATCGCGGAACCCCGTCCCCCGGCGCGGGAGATCCCCGTAACTTCGGAAGCATGGCGCCGTGTCACCTCGCGATCGTGGGGGCGGGGCCGCGTGGGGTCGGTGTCCTGGAACGGATCTCGGCGAACGCGGCCGAGCTGCTCGGCACCACCCGCCTGGTGGTGCACCTGATCGACCCGTTCCCGCCGGGGCCGGGCCGGATCTGGCGGTACGAGCAGTCGCCGCTGCTGCGGATGAACTCGATGACCGAGGACGTCACGATGTTCACCGACGAGACCGTGCGGATGGACGGCCCGGTCCGGCCGGGGCCTTCGCTGGCCGAGTGGGCGGACCAGCTGCGGCGCGGCGAGCTGCGGCACGAGATCGCCGCCGACCTGCACGACGAGCTAGCCGCCCTGCTCACCACGTCGTTCCCGACCCGGCGGCTGCAGAGCACCTACCTGGCGTGGGTGTACCGGCGCGTGCTGGACGAGCTGCCCGAAGGCATCGAGGTCGTGGAGCACCGCGCGCGGGCGGTGCGCGTCGAGGACGACCACGTGCGGCTGGCCGACGGCACCTCCGTCCCCGCGGACCTGCTGTTGCTGACCGTGGGTCACCTCGACGCCGAGCCGGACGCCGCGTCGGCCGGGCTGGTCGAGTACGCGCGCGAGCACGGCCTTTCCTACTACCCCGCGGGGTACACCGCCGACATCGACTACTCGGCGATCCCGGCGGGCGAGCACGTGCTGGTGCGTGGGTTCGGGCTGGCGTTCGTCGACCTCATGCTGCTGCTCACCGAGGGCCGCGGCGGCCGGTTCGACGAACGGGACGACGGGTCGCTGGTCTACACGCCGAGCGGCGCGGAACCCGTGCTGCACGTGGGTTCCCGGCGCGGCGTGCCGTACCACTCGAAGCCCGGGTACCGGCTGCAGGGCGAACCGTTGCAGCTGCCCAAGTTCTTCGACGCGGCCGTGATCGAGGCGCTGCCGGAGGGGCCGCTCGACTTCTTCGCCGACGTGTGGCCCTTGGTGGCCAAGGAAATCGCGTGGGGTTACTACAGCGAGCTGTGGACGGGGCATCCCGACCGCGTGCGGCTCGGCTTTCCCGAGTTCGCCGAGCGCTTCGCCGAACACCGTTGGGACAGCGAGGAAATGCGCGCCCTGATCGAGGGTGCGGTGCCCGCCGAGGAGGACCGGCTCGACCTGAACCGGCTCGACCGGCCGTTGGCGGGCGAGCGGTTCGAGGACGCGGAGAGCTTCGGCAAGCACCTGCGCGAGTACGTCGAGGCGGACCTCGCGCGGCGCGCGGATCCGGCCTATAGCGCGGATCTCGGCGGGTTCATGGCCCTGCTGTCGGTCTACCACCACCTGCCGGGGCTCGCCGACTCCGGGCGGCTCGACCCGATCTCCCAGGTGTCCGATGTGGACGGCTGGTTCCACGGGTTCTTCAGCTTCTACGCCAGCGGCCCGCCGCCACGGCGGTTGCGGGAGCTGCTGGCGCTCGAGCAGGCGGGCGTGGTGTCGTTCGCGGGCGCGGAACTGCGCGTGACCTCCGAACGCGGCCGGTTCGTCGCGACCACCAGCAGCTTCCCCGGCGAACTCGAGGCGCGGACGCTCGTCGAGGCGCGGCTGCCGAACGCGAGCGTCGGCCTCGCGTCGGACGAGCTCATCCGCACACTGCGCGATTCCGGGGAGCTGACCGAGGAACTGGTCCTCGGTCAGCCCTCCGGGCGCATACACACGCGGTTGTCCGACGGCAGGCTGCTCAAGCCGGACGGCACACCGCACGAGCGGTGGTTCTCCCTCGGCCCGCACACCAGCGCCCGCTCCGCCGCCGCGTTCACGCGACCGCGGATCAACGCCTTGCCACTGCGGCAGAACGACGTCGTGGCACGGGAGATACTCAGCAGTGCCCGAGCATGTCGGTGAGCGCCGCCTTCTCGGCGGAGTTCACCGTCAGCTTCCACTTGTACTTCACCGCGATCCACATCTCGGCGTAGGTGCACCAGTAGCTCGTGAGCGGCGGCTTCCACTCGTCCGGCGACGCGTCGCCCTTCTCCTGGTTGACGTTGTCGGTGACGGCGATCAGCTGCGGGTCGGACAGGTCGTTCGCGTACGCCTGCCGCTGCGCCGTGGTCCACGACGACGCGCCGGTGCGCCACGCGTCGGCGAGCGGGACCACGTGGTCGATGTCGACGTCCGACGCGGCGGTCCACGTCGCGCCGTCGTAGGGGCTGTACCAGCGGCCCGACGTGGGCGCGCAGTCCGAGCCGGTGACGACGTTCGTGCCGTCGCGCTTCAGCACGACCTCACGGGTGTTGCAGCTGCCGCCCTGGTCGATCCAGTGCGGGAACTTGTCGCGCGAGTAGCCGGTGAGCGAACCGTCGGCCTTGACGGTCAGCGCGGCGAGCTCCGAGCGGGCGGTGGTCTCCGAGGGGATGCCGGGCGGGGTGGCGAGCGCGGTGCCGGTGAGCCCGGCGGTGACGACGGCGGCGGCGAGCAGGACGGTGAACGTACGGGAACCAGCCATGCGGCGAGCGTGACTGGACCAGGTGACGAAGCCGCCACCCGAAGGTGTCGGCAGGTTTACGATCCGTAGTCAGCCGAGACCGCGGACCAGCCGCAGGTCCTCGGTGTGCCGGTACCAGGTCCAGCGCGTGATCGCGCGCGGGAAGGGCACGCCGTCGCTCGTCGGGCGCGTCGGCACGCAGCCGAGCTGGAACGCGCGGCCGGCCAGCGTCATCGGGCGCTTGAACACCAGGCCCTTCACCACCCGCACGACCAGGCCCGCACCGCCCTCGGTGTCCGGCGTTACCTCGATCGAGCGCGCCGTCCCACGCAGAGCTACACCGTCGTCACAGTAAGCAACGCCGCGGATGGCGCCGAATGTGCCTCTCCCCACTAAAACGCCCCCGTTGTCGTCGCGGATCAGCGGCACGGGGTCCGCGTCACCGTGCAACGCGACCTTCAGCGCGCGGGCCGGATCGGTCGGCAGCCCCCACAGCGCGGCGACCTCCGACGCCGGGTCCGCCGGCACGAAACCGACGCGCGTCGTGGCGAGCTTTTCCTTGCGCAGCAAGCGAAGCGCGACCGCGGCGAGGTCGGCGTCCGTGCCGACGACGATGAGCTGCCCGTCCTCCAGCAGCGGGTCGACGACGTCCTTGCCCGGCCGCTCCCCGACCCGGTGCACGGTCAGCCCGTCGACCTCCGGCAGCTCCGGCGCCGACGCACCGCAAACCAGTACCTGTCCCCGCACGTCGCGGCCCTCCGTTACGCTCATGCATCGGCAATTGCCAAATCTTCGCCGAATACCTGGAGTGTCACATGCCGGCCATCGTGCTGATCGGTGCCCAATGGGGCGACGAGGGCAAGGGCAAGGCCACCGACCTGCTCGGCGACCGCGTCCAGTGGGTCGTCCGCTACCAGGGCGGGAACAACGCCGGGCACACGGTCGTGCTGCCCAGCGGTGAGAACTTCGCCCTGCACCTGATCCCTTCCGGCATCCTGACCCCCGGGGTGACCAACGTGATCGGCAACGGCGTGGTCGTCGACCCGGGGGTGCTCCTGGAGGAGCTGGACGGGCTGGAGAAGCGCGACGTCGACACCAGCCGCCTGCTCATCTCGGCCGACGCCCATCTGATCATGCCGTACCACGTGGCCATCGATAAGGTCACCGAGCGGTACCTGGGCAGCCGCAAGATCGGCACCACCGGCCGCGGCATCGGGCCGTGCTACCAGGACAAGGTCGCGCGCGTCGGCGTGCGCGTGCAGGACCTGCTGGACGAGAAGATCTTCCGCCAGAAGGTCGAGGCCGCGCTGGAGTTCAAGAACCAGGTGCTGGTCAAGGTCTACAACCGCAAGGCGCTCGACGCCGACCAGGTGGCCGACGAGGTGCTGGCCGCGGGCGAGAAGTTCGCGCACCGCATCGCCGACACCCGGCTGCAGCTGAACAAGGCGCTGGAGCGCGGCGAGACCGTGCTGCTGGAGGGTTCGCAGGGCACGCTGCTCGACGTGGACCACGGGACTTACCCGTTCGTGACCTCGTCGAACCCGACGTCCGGTGGCGCGAGCGCCGGGTCCGGCATCGGGCCGGGGCGGATCACGACCGTGCTGGGCATCCTCAAGGCGTACACGACGCGTGTCGGCTCGGGCCCGTTCCCGAGCGAGCTGCACGACGAGATGGGCGAGCACCTGCGCAAGGCCGGTGGCGAGTTCGGCGTCACCACCGGCCGGTCACGGCGCACGGGCTGGTTCGACGCGGTGATCGCGCGGTACGCGGCCAGGGTCAACGGCATCACCGACTACTTCCTCACCAAGCTCGACGTGCTGTCGGGGCTGGAGAAGGTGCCGGTGTGCGTCGGGTACGAGGTGGACGGCTTCCGCACCGAGGACATGCCGATGACCCAGACCGACGTCCACCACGCCGTGCCGGTCTACGAGGAGCTGCCCGGCTGGTGGGAGGACCTGTCGGAGTGCCGCACGTTCGAGGAGCTCCCGGCGAACGCCCGCGCGTACGTCGAGCGCCTGGAGGAGCTGTCGGGCGCCCGCATCTCCGCCATCGGCGTCGGCCCCGGCCGCGATCAGACCATCGTCCGGCACGAGTTCATTTGAGCGTCGTCGTCACCGGCGTCGGGTTGCGGAAGAGGTCGAGCACCGGGCAGTGCTCGTCGACCTGGCGCTTGAGGTCCTCGTAGCGTTCGCGGTCCGCCGGGCCGGTCAGCTCGACGGAGACGCGGACGTCGGTGAAGCCCGGGCGCGTGCCGTTGAAGCCGAAGAACCCGTGCAGGTCGAGGTCGCCGTCCACGGTCACCTTGACGCCCTCCAGCGGGACACCGAGCTTCGCCGCCCAGAACTGGTACGTGATCACCTGGCAGGAGCCGAGCGCGGCGAGCGCGTACTCGACCGGGTTGGCCGCCACGTCGGTGCCGCCGAGGGGCTGGGGTTCGTCGACGGTGAAGCCGTGGTCGCGCACCCGCACCTCGACCTGGGTGGCCGTGCCGGGCACGAGCGCGTTCGCCACGCTGAACGAGACGGCGGCGTTGGCGGGGTCGGCTTCCGTCGCCTGGCGGGTGCCTTCGATGACGTCGGTCAGGGACATGGTCGCTCCAGTTCTTCGGCCGTTCACGGAAATCCCACGATGGCGCCTGTCCTCGGCGGGAAGCCAGCGCTCTCAGGTGGTGGGACGCCGTGCTCGTCGGCCTCAGCTGAGGCGCGGGTTCAGCGTCGCCGACAGCGAGAGCTCCTCCAGATCGAGTTCACGCAGCACCTTGCGGAGCACGTCGTCGTCCAGGTCGCCGGCCTCCCGGCACGCGAGGACCGCTTCCCGTTGTGCCAGCAGGAGTTCCCGTCTCGCGCGGACGAACGCGGCGTGCGGGCTGGCTTCGCGTTCCTCGCTGTTGAGCGAGATCCCGGCGATCGCCGCCTGGTAGCGGGATTCGACGAGCCCGCGGAGCCTCGCGACGAGCCGGTCCGCCCGCTCCTCCGGGATGTCCACTTTGGACAGCACCTCGGGCATCAGGTCGTCGAGGCGCCGCATCGCCGCGTGCATCGCCTGTTCCCTCGCGTACTTCTCCTGCTCGTCGTCGTGTTCCGCCTCCAGTTCCGGGTCGATGCCGATCCGGCGGATCAACACGGGCAGCGTCAGCCCCTGGATCAGCAACGTGCCGACGGCGACGACGAACGCGAACAGCTGGATCTCCTCGCGGCCGGGGAACGGGGCGCCGGTGCTCGTCACGAGCGGCACACCGGTGGCGGCGGCGAGGGTCACCACGCCGCGCATCCCCGTCCACGACAGGATCGTGAAGTACCGCAGCGGTGGTCTGGTGCGCTCGCCGCCGAACAGGCGCAGCGCGTGCGGCAGGACACCGGTCAGGAACACGTACGGGATGCGGATCCCGATCGTCACCACGAGCACGACGACCGCCGCGAGCACGAGCGCGCCGTTGCTGGGCGCGGCGCTGTCCATGTTCTCCAGCACGAACGGCAGTTGCAGGCCCATCAACGCGAACACGAGCGTTTCGAGCAGCACGTCGAGCGACGCCCACACCGACGAGTCCTGCACGCGCGTCGCGGAACCGGACCGCAGGGACTGGTTGCCGAGGTACAGCCCGGCCGCGACGACGGCGAGCACGCCCGAACCGCTGAAGTCGGCGGAGAACGGGTGGATGTGCTCGGCGATGACGTACACGGCGAACGGCACGATGATCCCGAACACCGACTCCATCAGCGGGTCGTCGAGCTTGCGGCGGATGAAGCCGACGAGCAGCCCGGCCACCAGCCCGACGGCGATCCCGAGCACCGCAGCGACCAGGAAGATCAGGAACCCGTGGCCGATCGAGCCCGCGGCGCCCAGCACGGCGGCCAGCGTGATCTTGTACAGGGTCAGCGCGGCGGCGTCGTTGACGAGGCTTTCGCCGGTGAGCACGGTCATCAGCCGGCGTGGCAACCCGAGCCGCCGCCCGATCGCGACCGCGGTGACGGCGTCGGGCGGGGCGACCACGGCACCCAGCACGAGCGCGGAGGCCAGCGGCAGCTCCGGCAGCACCAGGTGCACCACGAACCCCACGACGAACGCCGTGACGACGACCAGGACGACCCCGAGCGCGATGATGGGCCGGGAGGCGGCGCGGAACTGCGCGAAGGAACTGTCCAGCGCCGTCGAGTACAGCAGCGGCGGCAGGACCAGCGTGAGGATCAGCTCCGGTTCGAGCTCGATCCGGGGTACCCCGGGGAGGTACGACACCGCCAGCGCCACCACGACGATCAGCAGCGGGGCCGAGAGGTTGTACCGCCGTGCGACGGCCGTCAGCCCGAGGGCCCCGGCGAGCACCGCCATCAGGGTCACGAGTTCCATGCACTGACCCATACCCAGGGAAACGCGTTCGCACCCCGCGGAAACCCGCGGGGTGCGAACGGAGTCAGTGCAGCACGGGGGCGACGACCTGCTCGTCGTCCTCCTTGCGCACCGGCGGGCGCTTCGGCAGGAACAACGCCGGGACGAGGCACACCGCGACCAGCACCAGCGACCACAGGAACGTGGAGGCGAACGCGTCGGCCGAGGCGCCGGCCGCCGTGTCGTGCGTCTGCGGGTTCATCAGCAGCGCCGTGGCGGCCAGCTGGCCCTGGCTCGTCGGGACTCCGAACTTGCCCGCGAGCAGGCTCGCCAGCACCACCGACATCACGGCCGAACCGATACCGCCCGCCGCCTGCTGGACGATGTTCATCGTCGTCGACGCCTTGGCCACCGTGCGCTGGGTGAGCGTCTGCAGCGCCGCCGCGCTGATCGGCATCATCGTGAAGCCCATGCCCAGGCCCACCACGAACAGCCCGGCCATCAGCAGCGGGTACGGCGTGTCGGCGCCGACCTGGGTGAACAACGCGAGCCCCACGAGGATCACCACGATGCCGGGCACCACGATCTTGCCCGCGCCGATCTTGTCGGCCAGCCGGCCGCCGATGGGCATCGTCAGCATCGCGCCGAGCCCCTGCGGCGCCATCAGCAGCCCCGCCTGCAGCGCGGACTCCCCGCGCACGAGCACGAAGTACGTGGGCAGCAGCAGCATCGCGCCGAGGAAGGCGGCCATGAAGAACGTCATCGTGATCATCGCGGTCGAGAACGTCCTGTCCCTGAACAGCTTCAGGTCCACGAGCGGGTTCGCGATCCGGGTGGCCCGCAGCACGAACACCGCGATCAGCACGATCCCCAGCAGCCCGGGCAGCCACACGCTCGTCGACGAGATGCCGCCCTCCGCCGGGAGCTTCGACACGCCGAAGATCAGCAGCGCGAGACCGGGCGAGAGCATCAGCATGCCGGGGAAGTCGAACTTCTCCGCGGGACGCGACTCGTCCTTGGGCAGCAGCCGCAGGGCCAGCAGGAACGCGATCGCGCCGATCGGCACGTTGATGTAGAAGATCCAGCGCCAGCTCACGGCGTCGACGAGCCAGCCACCGAGGATCGGGCCGCCGATCGGGCCCAGCAGCATCGGCACGCCGAGCACGGCCATCACCCGGCCGACCCGGTGCGGGCCCGCGGCCTTGGTCATGATCGTCATGCCCGCGGGCATCAGCATGCCGCCGCCGAGCCCCTGCAGCACGCGGAAGGCGATGAGCGACTCGATGTTCCACGCCATGCCGGCGAGCATCGAGCCGAGCAGGAACAGCCCGATCGACAGCAGGTACAGCCGCTTGGTGCCGAACCGGTCACACGCCCAGCCGGTGACCGGGATGACGGTCGCCAGCGCGAGCATGTAGCCGGTGACGACCCACTGGATGGTGTCGAACGACGTCTTGAACTCGAGCGTCAGCGCCTGGATCGCGACGTTGACGACCGTGGTGTCGAGAATCGCCATGACGGCGCCGAGGACCACGACCCCGGCGATCTTGAGCACCCCGGAGTCGAGCTTGTCCGAGTCCGCGGGTCTTGGCTCAGCAGTAGTCATCAGATCCCGTTCCGAGTCAGGAAAAAAGGGCAGGGCGGCAGGCCATGAGAAGCACCGCCGCCCTGCGAACCCCCTCAACTGTCGTTGAGGGTATCGAAACGGAAAAAGCAGACGCTACAGAATTTCGCGAGCAGCTGATTCCGCGACGAATCCATCACTGAGCGCAACAGCCCTGGTGCGCGGCTTTTCCGGCCCGGCTCGCTACTGTTGCGCCAGCCACCGAGCTTCCCCGCGCGGCCGCCGGGGAAGTGCCCCGGCGGTCGGGGGCCCGAGTGCCCGCCGACCGGAGGGAAAGGTGGTGGCCCATGAGCCACAAGCGCCAGCGGCGCCGGCGAGGGCCGAGGGCGACGCTCCGGCTCGCCGTCACACTCCGGATGGAGGTGACGGCGAGCGGCGTCGCGGTGATCACAGCACTGGTGCTTTACGGATTGACAGCCCTGCACCGGTTCTGACAGCTCACCTGCCTGGGACCGCTCCTTGCGAGCGGTTCCAGGCACCTTCGCCACCGTCTGCGACGAGGCGCGGTAGGACGCGCCTTGGTGCGCACTGTAGCGCGTACGGGTTCAATCTTCCGAGCAAGGCGGCTCCGACCTGCGGACAACCTTGACCATACAACTCTGGTCCAGGCTCTTCAGCCGAGGCCGTATGATCAACTCTGGTCAGATCAAGGTTGTCCAACCAAAGTTGCCGCGTGCCGACGCCGAACCGCACCGCCCGAGCGGCGATCCCCGAACTGGGCAGGCGCGTCCGGGCCCGGCGGAAAGCGCTCGACCTCACTCAACAGGATCTCGCCTACTCCGCCGGAATGGCGATCAGCTGGTTGTCCAGCCTGGAACGCGGCAAACCGAAACGTCTCGAACTGCCCGGCATCCTCGCCATCGCCGAGGCGCTCGAAATGGATCCAGCCGACCTGATCCGCGGGCTGAGGGCAGACCCGCTGCCCTGAAGCCCGCAGCGCCGGACCGAGCGCTACGCACCGCTCACCGCCAGCAACGCCGTGTCCGGCTGGTCCGCGAAGAAACCGTCGATTCCCGTTGCCAGGAAAGCGGATTCCTCGGCGAAGATGTCGCCCCATTCCGCCGGGTCCGCGGACGAACGCAGGTTCGCGGGCAGGAAGCTGTTTTCGTTGCGGAAGGTGTAGGGCGCCACTTTCAGGCCCGCGTGATGAGCGTCACGGACCAGCGTCGTGGGTGCGGCGAGGTTTCCGGCCGCGTCGCGCGGGATGATCTGGTTCTTGTCCGGGCCGAGGTAGTCCGCGTACGTGGAGATCTCCTTGAGACCGGCGGGGGTGACGAGGTCCGCGTACGTGCGCTTGTCGCCCTTCGCGACGAAGTCCGCCGGGGCGCCCGTCGCGGACGTCAGCTGCAGCAGCGGCACCCGCACCTGCTTGCTCAACGCCTTGAGGTTGCCCACCTCGAACGACTGGATCACCACCGGCGCGTTCGGGCGGTTGAGGCCGTTGCGGTTGAGCAGCGCCACCAGCTTCGGCTCGGTCGGGTTGCCGATGGAGCTGAAGTACGTGGAGTGCTTGACCTCGGGGTAGGTGCCGAGCGTGCGGTGCAGTTCGCGGCCCAGTCGCCGCGTCAGGTCGAGGACCTCCTGGTACGTGGCGATCTGCCACCGTCCGTTGTAGATCGTGTTGTGCGGGCGCACGTCCGGGATGCGTTCGGTGGCCCGCAGGGTTTTCAGCTCGGCGAGCGTGAAGTCCTCCGTGAACCAGCCGGTGAGACTGACCCCGTCGATGACCTTCGTGGTCTTCCGCGACGCGAACTCCGGGTGCCGCGCGACGTCCGTGGTGCCGCCGATCTCGTTCTCGTGCCGCGCGACGAGCTGGCCGTCCTTCGTCGGCACGAGGTCGACGTCCACCCAGTTCACCCCCTGCCGGAACGCGAGCTCGTAGGACGCGAGCGTGTGCTCGGGGCGGTAACCGGGGGCGCCGCGGTGACCCACGACGACCGGGCCCGAATCCCCGCTGCGGGTGACCTCCACGGCGCCGCTCGACGGACTGGCCACGCCCACCAGCGCGAGCCCGGACAACAGCGCCACCACCATTCGTTTCCGCATCTTCATCGCGCCACTCTGGCGGGGGATGGCGTCGGGCACGGCACAACGGGCCGACGTCGTGTTGTCGGGCGGGTGAACGGAACGTACGGAAAGCGCCCGTTACTCTCTGGGCGTGCGTGTCCTAGTCATCGGGTCCGGTGCCCGCGAACATGCCCTTGTCCTCGCCGCGTCCCACGACCCGGCGGTGACCGCGCTCGCGTGCGCCCCCGGCAACGCGGGTACGGCGGCGGTGGCCGAGCAGCTCGGCGTGGACGTGGCCGACCCGGACGCCGTCGCCGCGCTCGCCCAGAGCTGGCGTGCCGACCTCGTCGTGATCGGCCCCGAGGTGCCGCTCGTCGCCGGTGCCGCCGACGCCGTGCGCAAGGCCGGCATCGCGTGCTTCGGCCCGTCCGCGGCCGCCGCCCGCATCGAGGGCTCGAAGTCCTTCGCCAAGGACGTGATGGCCGCCGCCGGGGTCGCCACCGCGCACAGCGAGACCGTGGACAACCCCGCCCGCCTCGACGACGCGCTCGGCCGCTTCGGCCCGGTCTGGGTGGTCAAGGACGACGGGCTCGCCGCCGGCAAGGGCGTGGTCGTCACGAGCGACTACGACGCCGCCCGCGCACACGCCATGACCCTGCTCGACGGCGGCCACCCCGTCCTGCTGGAGTCCTACCTGGACGGTCCGGAGGTGTCGCTGTTCTGCCTCGTCGACGGCCGCACCGTGGTGCCGCTGCTGCCCGCGCAGGACTTCAAGCGCGTCGGCGACGGCGACACCGGCCCCAACACCGGCGGGATGGGCGCCTACGCGCCGCTGCCGTGGGCGCCCGAAGGCCTCGCCGAGCGGATCGTCGCCGACATCGTGCAGCCCGTCGTCGACGAGCTCGCCGCACGGGACACCCCGTTCTCCGGCCTGCTCTACGCCGGGCTGGTGCTCACCGCCGACGGCCCGCAGGTCATCGAGTTCAACTGCCGCTTCGGCGACCCCGAGACCCAGGTGGTGCTGGCGCTGCTGGCCACGCCGCTCGCCGGGCTGCTGCACGCCACCGCCACCGGCACGCTCGCCGAGCACCCGCCGCTGGAGTGGCACCCCGGCGCCGCGGTCACCGTCGTGGTCGCCGCCGACGGCTACCCCGGCGTGCCGCGCGCGGGTGACGTGATCACCGGCGCGGAGGCCGAGGGCGTGCTGCACGCGGGCACCCGCCGTCGCGACGACGGAGCGGTGGTCGCCCACGGTGGCCGCGTGCTGTCGGTCGTCGGCACCGGGCCGGACCTCGCCGCGGCCCGGGCTCAGGCGTACGAGCGCGTCGCGAAGGTGCACCTCGCCGGTTCCCACCACCGCACGGACATCGCGTTGCGGGCGGCCGAGGGCGGCGTGACCGTCCCGGCCTGATCGCCGGAACCGGGCCCACGACCGGCGTGACGTTGGTAGCCTGCTGGAGACGGCTACCGTCCGTACCCGGGAGAGTGCGCACCATGGCAGACAGCACCGTGAGCGCGTTGAGCACGTCCGTGCCCGGAGTGCCCGGGGCGATGGACCTCACGATCGACCCGGACGACGTGCTCAAGGTCGCCAAGATCATCAACGACCAGGCCGACGCGCTCGCCGACCGCGTGAACCAGTCGCTGGGCGCGCTGACGCTCGAACCCCCGGCGCAGGACGTGGTCAGCGCCACCGCGGTCGACGCGTGGAACAGGCTGGTCGCTCACGGCGACGGTTCGTACGCCGCCAGGGTCCGGCACTACATCGAACAGCTGCGCAAGCTCGCCACGCAGCTGCGCAAGGCCGCCGAGACGTACCAGGCGGGCGAGGACGAGAAGGTCGCGGCGCTCGGGGACCGCCATGCCGCCGAGAGGTAGTGCGGTGTTCCTCGCGATGCTCACGCTGAGTGGTTGCACGTCGAGCATCGGCGGCGTCGCCGCGCCGGCGCCGTCCACGTCGCGCACCCCGGAGCTGCCTCCGCGCGCCAAGGACCTCTCCCTGCTGGGCAAAGATCCGTGTGCGCTGCTCACGCCGGCTCAGCTCGACCAGCTGGGCGAGAACGGCGCCCCGCGGCAGCTCGCCGAGGACGTGCAGCGGGACGGCCCGACGTGCGCCTTCGACGTCGACGCCCGTACCCCGACGTACACCTACTACCTCGAAACCATCCCCACCGCCGACATCCGGGACTGGCTCACCGGCGCGCACCACCGGTCCAGCCTGGTGCGGGAACCGGCCGACGTGCCGGGTTTCCCCGCCCTGCTGAACTACGCTCCCGGCGACGAGGGCTGCGAGACGCTCGTCGGCGTCGCCGACGGGCAGACGCTGCGGGCCCAGGTCGCGCCGGACGACGGGTCGTTCCCGCAGTGGCAGTTGTGCGACATGGCCACCACCGTGGCGAAGATGGCGGTCGAGACCTTGGAGACGGTGAAGTGAGCACCTTCGACAGCAGCCGCTACGACGTGCCGACGCTCGTGGAGAAACTCCGCGACCAGCGGTTCGACGGCTACGACGCGGCCTCGCTCGCGGCCGAGGTCGAGAAGTTCCGCGCCGGCGGCGGCACCGCGGCCATGGGTGACGCGGTGGACGCGCTCAAGCGGATCGCGGCCGCGCTCTCCGAAACCGACACGACGCTGCGCGAGCAGCTCGGCGCGCTCGGCGTTTCCTGGCAGAGCAAGGCGGGCGGGCAGGCCAGCACCGTCCTCGCCGGGCAGGCCGGGTTCTCCGCGGACGCCAACACCAAGGTCGCCGAGGCCGCCCAGCTGATCTTCGAGCAGGGCGAGGCGTTCAACCGCACCAAGAACAAGCTGCCCGACCCCGAGGCGCTGCGGCAGGGCGACGGCCACTTCACCATGGCGGACTCGTTCTTCAGCCTGTTCGGCTTCGAGACCGACCACGCGGCGAGCGTGCGGCAGGGCTTGGAGGCGAAGGCGCAGGCGATCGACGCGCTGAACGCCTACGCCCACGACAGCGGGAACTACCTGGCCGCGTCGCAGCCCGTCGAGGACCCGCAGTCGATGGACCTGCACACCTCGCTCGGCGGCGGCGTCGAGTCCGTCGCGGGCCCGAACCTCACGCAGGTGCCGCCGGTCTCGTCAGTGCCCGACGCCGATCCGACGATCGCGGCGGGCGCGAAGGACGCGCCGGTCCGCAACGCCCCCGCGCACCACGCCCCCGTCGCGGCGGCGGCCCCGCCGCCCGCCGCGACGTCCGCGCCGACCCCGCCGCTCGGCATCCCCGCCGCGCACCGCAGCGCGGCCGTGGTCACCCCGCCTTCGCAGGTGACCACCCCCAGCTCCACCTCCCCGGCCGCACGAGCGCCGATCACGGAGCCGCTGCCGAACGTCGTCGGGCACCAGCGCTCGGCGCAGCAGAGCCAACAGCAGCAGGAGTCCTTCGCCCGCCCGGGATCGGCCACCGCCCTGCCGCCCTCGGCCACCGGCGTGCCCGGATCGACCGCCGAGCAACCACAAACCCGCGCCGGGGACCGGACGGCGGGAGCGCCCGCGGGCGGGGACCGGACGGCCGGATCGCCGGGTCGTCCAGGCGCCGTCGAAGGCACGGCGCGAGGCCCGGCGGCGGGCGGGGAAGCCGTGCTGGGCAAGGGAAAGGTGTTCGGTTCCGTGCCGGGCGGCGCGAGCGGCGGCGTCAACGTCGGCCCCGGGCTCGCGAACGTGCGGGCCGCGGGCGGGGTGAGCGCGCTCGCCGAGGGTGCGCCCGCGATCGGCGCGGCGGGCGCGGCCGGTGCCACGAGCGGTGAGCGGGAACGGGACCGCCGCCCCGGCCGCAACCAGGCGGGGAAGCGCGTGCGGCAGCTGCCGGTGGGCGACCTGCCCGAGGAAGAGGAGGCGCTGCTCGCCCGCAAGGCCGCGCCGGAGCCGCCCAGCGCGGAGCACACCCGCTCGATCCTCGAACCCGCCGCCACGCAGGACGGCGACGAGGACGCACTGCACGTGCGGCGGTACGGCGTGGACGACCGCGACCTGTTCAGCGACCCGCGTGAGGTCTCCACGGACCTCATCGGCGGCAAGCCCCTGCCGGAAGAGTGAGCACGCGCGGCAGCCTGGTGCTGTCCACATTGGAGTTCGACGTGCTGTGGGAGGCCGAACGGCTGCCTCCACTGCACCCGGCGCTGCGCGTACCGAGCCCCGGCCGCACGCACACCGAACGCCGCGCGCTCGTCGAGCAGGCGTGGCGGTCGCTGGAGGCACGCGGGCTGGCCGCCGGCGGCCGCGCTTCGGCCGGGCTGGTCGACCAGCTGAACCTGCTGGCGCAGCCCAAGGTGTCCATCGACGTGTGGGTGTGGACCGACCGCGAGATCAAGGGGCTCGCGGTCAGCACGGGCAGGCAGGCGCTGCTGGGCGTCGTGGACCGCGACGAGGTGTGGCTGATCCCGGCGCGTGACACGTCGCTGCCGGAGTCCGCGGTGTCGGTCGCCGGGGAGCTGCCCGCCGGTGTCGGCCGGTCGGTGAGCGTGCCGCACCACGTCCTGCGTGCCGCCGACGCCGACGCGCAGGGCGACCCGAAAGCGCTGGTCACCGCACTGGAGGACCGGGGGGTGGAGCTGTGGCAGGCGCAGGAGCTGGCGGGGATGATGGTCGGCCTCGTCGCCCGCGGGCAGTTCGGGGTGGAGCGGCTCGGCCGCGACGGCGTCATGCACCGGGCCGGGCGCGTGATCGGCTTCTCCGACACGGACGCCGGGCGGTACCTGGTGCAGCTCGGCGGCGGCGGTGACGGCCAGGACTGGGTGACCGTCGCGCCGGCGGACAACCAGCTGCTCGCGGCGCGCATCTGGGAGTTGCTCGACGAGGTCTGAGCGGTGCTGGGAAGATCGGGGAACCGCTGGCCCCGGGCAGGCGTCCGAACAGGCGGAACGAGGCTTCGCGAAGGGGGATGACGAGGTGCCGCAGAACGATCCGGACTCGTTGGAGCACGTCGCGGGCAGGGTCGAGGCCCTGCACGACCACTTCAAGCAGTCGAAGGACAAGATGGTCGGCGTCGCCGGCCCGAACCCCTTCGGCGACATCCGGCACCCGGACGAGCGGCCCGGTGAGCCGCACCCGTCCGAGCACGCGGTCAACGCGCTGCACTCGTTCCGCGACCGCATGCACGGCCAGTTCGACGCGGCGGCCCACCTGATGAACTCGACCGGTGGCGCGTTGCGCGAGGCGGCGCGGGTGCTGCGGGAGACCGAGGCCGCCGCCGCGGACAGCATCACCGTCAAGGACGGAAGCCTCGACTGATGGCCAAGGCAGAGTTCCCCCCGAACTGGAACGACGTCGAGACGAAGACGCAGCAGGTCGAGAACGTGCGCCCGGCCGCGATCCAGGGGGTCGCGGACCAGTTCCGGCAGGCGTCGAAGGATTCGGCGGACCACAGCGCCGCCCTGCGCAACGCCACGGCGGTACTGGGCGGCGGCACGTGGACCGGCCCGCAGGCCGACGCGTTCTTCGACTACGTCAAGAAGATCGGTGACGCGGGCCAGAAGGTCAACGACCACCTCGACGAGGTCGCGAACGAGCTGGGCACGCTGCAGTCCTTCCTGGACCGCACGCAGAAGGAGGTCCAGCAGCTCCGCGACGACGCGCACGGCAAGATCGAGGGGATGAACCAGCAGGCGCAGTCGGCCGCCGACGCGGCGCAGGCGCAGCTGGACGCGGTGGCCGCGCACAAGGAGGGCGCCGCCCCGCCCGCCAAGACGCCGGACCAGATCATCGCCGAGAACACGCAGGCGACGAGCGCGGTCGCGAGCGAGGCGGCGAGCCAGATCAGCGACAAGCTCAACGCCGCCAACCAGGAGATCCAGCGCGTGATGGGCCTGGTGCAGAAGGACGTCGAGGGCGGGTACTCGTCCGTGCCGCCGCTGGGCACCACCCCGCAGGCGATGAAGAGCACGGGCGGCATCCACGGCGGTGGCGGTGGTTCGTCACACCACTCCGGCGGCGGTGGCGGAGGCGGCGGTGGGGGCGGTGGCGCCGGTGGCCTCGGCCCCAGCGGCGGCCCGCCCGTCGGTCAGCCGCCCGGCAACGTGCAGCAGTGGATCGAGGAGGCCATCAAGGAGCTGCAGGCCGCCGGGGTGAACGTCTCGGAAGCCGACATCAAGAACATCTGGGCCATCATCCAGCACGAGTCGGGCGGCAACCCGCACGCGATCAACCTGTGGGACTGCGTGCCGCTCGACACCGCGATCCTGACCCAGCGCGGCTGGCTCAAGCACGACGAGGTCGTGGTGGGTGACCGCACGATCGGCTTCAACCCCGCGACCGGCCGCAGCGAGTGGACCCCGATCACCCGCGTCGTCCACCACGCGGACGCGCCGCTCGTGCGGCTGCACAACTCGCGCTGGCACGCGACGACCACGCCGAACCACAAGTGGGTCAACCTGCCGCGCAGGCACGTGCTCGGCCCCGCCGGGCCCACCACGTGCCCGGAGCAGCGCAACGAGTATTCGACAGAACCGTCGTTCGTGCGGACGCAGGACGTCCGCAGCCGGGACCGGCTCGTGCTCGCCGCGCCTGCCGAGACACCCGCCGGGCTCGACATCTCGGTCCGCGAAGCCGCGATCCTGGGCTGGATCGCGGGTGACGGTCACGTGGAGCGCCGCAAGCACCGGCCGACGATGACGATCGCCCAGTCGAAGCCGCACCTCGCCGCGAAACTGCGCGAACTGCTCGACGGCGTTCCGCACGCGCTGTACGTCGACGACCGGGGCGGCTGCGGGCCGCGGCACCAGTTCCGGCTCGACCACGAGTACGCCCAGGACCTGCTCGCCCGCGCCGGCCACCCGAAGGCCGACGCGCTGTCCCAGGTCCTCGCGATGTCGACGGACCAGCGCGCGGCTTGGCTGGAGGCCGTGACCGACGCCGAAGGCACCCGCAGCGGGGGCTCACGCGTCGCGATCTACCAGGCACCCGGCTCGGTGCTCGAAGCGATCACCGTCGCCGTGTACCTGTCCGGCCGCCGCCCGCGAGTGCTGTACAGCCGCCGGTCGAACGCGCCCGAAAGCTGGCAGGCGGAAGCGTCGGTGCACGGCAACAACCCGGTCGTCACCGGTGCCTTCCTCGAACTGGCGCACGCCGGGCGGGCGGACGTCTGGTGCGTGACGACCGAGCTGGGCACGTGGACGGCGCGGGAGGACGACCACGTCTTCCTCACCGGGAACTCAAATGCCGCCGCCGGGCACCCGTCCAAGGGGCTCATGCAGTGCATCGACTCGACGTTCAACGCGCACAAGCTGCCGGGGCACGACGACATCTACAACCCGGTGGACAACATCATCGCGGGTGTCCGGTACACGATCAGCCGCTACGGCAGCATCGCCAACACGCCGGGCCTGCAGGCCATGGCCCACGGCGGCGGTTACGTGGGGTACTAGGCCGTGCGGTCCGGCGCCGGGCCGGGGGAAGGACGCAGTTCCGCGCGTCCCTCGGCACGGCGGTGGGCGTTGACCGCCTCCAGCCAGTCGCGCGTGTCGGCGATCAGCTCTTCGATGTGGTCGGCCACGGCGAAGGGATCCTCGTCGGGCGGCCATTCCCGGCGTGCGGCGTTCGACAGCGGCCCGAGGATGACGGCGACGATCTGCTCGAGCTGGGGCTCACCGAACGCGCCGAGCGGGATGTACCCGTACCGGCCCTCGACGAACGGCCGCAGCTCTGCCTTCAGCTCCTCGTCGGTGACACCCTCGTAGATCTGCTCGAGCACCCAGCTGCCGACCCCCGACGAGACGTTCCAGTACACCGTGTACCGCGATCCGTCCGGGTGGTCGGTTCCGATGACGAAGTCCCACGACACGGGGTGCCTCCTCCGCTCGCCCCAGGGAGTCCCCGGCACCGTAGCCCTCACACCGGGGCCGGGACCAGCGCTTTTCACCACATGCGTCGTGCGTCGTTCGCGTACGTCCTAATCTCAGGGTATGGCTCAGACCCCCACCTTCCCCGGTCCGTCGCGGCGTGCGGACGTCGCGCCTTTCCACGTCATGGAGGTGTTGTCCGCCGCGGAAGCCCGGCGGCGGACGCACGGGGACGTGATCTCGCTCGCCGCCGGGCAGCCCACCGCCGGGGCGCCCCGGCCGGTGCTGGAGGCAGCCGAGCGAGCCTTGCGCGAGCGGAACCTGGGCTACACCGTGCAGCTCGGCATCCCCGAACTGCGGGAGGCCATCGCCGGACACTACGACCGCCGCTACGGGCTGGACGTCAGCCCGGAGGACGTCATCGTCACGACCGGTTCCTCCGGCGGCTTCCAGCTGTCGTTCCTCGCCGCCTTCGACGCCGGGGACCGCGTCGCCATGGCGCGGCCCGGCTACCCGGCTTACCGGAACCTGTTGTCAGCGCTGGGATGTGAGGTCGTCGAGTTCCAGACCGACGAGAACACCCGCTTCCAGCCGACCGTCGAGCAGCTCGACGAGCTCGGTCCGATCGCGGGGCTCGTCGTCGCCAGCCCGACCAACCCGGCGGGCACGGTGCTGCCGCCCGGCGAGCTGGCCGCCATCGCGGGCTGGTGCTCCGCCCGCGGCGTGCAGCTGATCAGCGACGAGATCTACCACGGCATCTCCTACGAGGCCGAGCTCGGCTGCGCCTGGCAGAGCTCACCCGAGGCCATCGTCCTCGGCTCGTTCTCCAAGTACTTCGCGATGACCGGCTGGCGGCTGGGCTGGATGCTGGTGCCGCGGCGGCTGCACCGCGCCGTCGACGTGCTCACCGGCAACCTCAACATCTGCGCGCCCGCGCTCGCGCAGCACGCCGCCGTCGCCGCGTTCGAGCCCGAGTCCTACGCCGAGCTGGACGGGCACGTCGCCCACTACCGCGCCAACCGGGACCTGCTGCTCGACGGCCTGCGCGGCATCGGGCTGGACCGCGTCGCGCCCGTGGACGGCGCTTTCTACGCGTACGTGGACGTCTCGAAGCACACCACCGAAAGCCTCGGCTGGTGCCAGCGGCTGCTGGCCGACACCGGGCTCGCCATCACGCCGGGCATCGACTTCGACCCCGTGCACGGCGGCGAATACGTGCGGTTTTCCTTCGCGGGCGCGAGCGAGGACGTCTCCGAGGGCGTGCGGCGGCTCGGGGCCTGGCTCGAGTCAGGGGGAACCCCGGTCTTCCCCTGAACGTTCGCCAGACAGCGGGCTTCACGACCCAGAAGGTGGGAGTCTGGCTCGTAGCGGGCCGCACGGCTCGCGCGGTAACCGGAGGGATGCCATGTTCTGGAAGATCGTCGGGGCACTCATCGTCGCCTGGCTGGCGTTCATGGTGATCGGGTCGGTGGTCGGTTTCCTGGTCAAGGCCCTGGTCTGGGTCGCGATCATCGGTGGCGCGGTGTTCCTCGGCAGCGCCGCCTACGGGGCGATCAAGGGGCGGAAGGAACCGAAGCGCCTGCCCTGACCGCGGTTTCGGTGCCCTGCCACAGGTGCGCCCGCAACCCGACCGCCTTCGCGCCGTCCACATTGGACTGCCGGTCGTCGAAGAACACGCACTCGCCCGCCTGCGCGTCCAGGCGGGCGAGCAGCAGTTCGAAGATCTCCTCGTCCGGCTTGGCGACGCCGACGTCACCGGAGAACACGCGCACCCGGAAGTGCCGCGCCCAGTCCTGCCGTTCGGCGAACCGGGCGAACGACGACGGCGCGTTGGACAGCAAGGCCAGTGACGCACCGGATTCCGCCAGTGACGTGACGAGTTCCAGCGACGCGGGGTCGAGGCGGGACCAGCCCTCGATGTCGATGCGCGTCAGAGTGTCCGAAGTGGACTCGTCCACGGGCACGCCGAGCGCTTCGCCGACGGCGCCCCAGTATTCGAGGTCGCTCGCGCCGCGGTCGTAGGCGTCGCGGTGCGCCCAGTAGTGGGGCTCGAACTCGGCGAGGTCCGCGCCCAGCGTGGCGGCCAGCTCCGGCAGCGCGTCCGTCCGGCCGCAGATGACCTCGCCGTAGTCGAAGACGTACCAGGTCACGGATGTCCCCCAGCCTTGATCCGGCGCAACGCCTCCTCGACGTCCGCCATCGACAGGTCGCGGTGCGTCACGAACCGTACTTTCCCGCCGAGCGTCGACGCCAGGATGCCTTGTGCACCGAGGGACGCGAGGGTCACTTCGAGGTCCGCGACCCTCGCCAGCACGATGTTCGTCTCGGGGGTGTTGACCTCCCAGCCGAGGTCGGCCAGCCCGGCGGCGAGCTTGCGGGCCTTCTCGTGGTCCTCGGCCAGGTCACCGACGCGGTCGAGGGCCACCAGCGCGGCCGCGGCGAGCACCCCGCCCTGCCGCACGCCGCCGCCGAGCATCTGCCGCATCCGCTTGGCGCGCTCGACGAAGTTCGCACTGCCCGCCACGACCGAACCGACAGGCGCGCCGAGGCCCTTGCTGAAGCAGGCCGACACCGTGTCGACGCCGACCGTGAGCGCCGCGGGCGGCAACCCGAGCGCCGCGGCCGCGTGCCACAGGCGCGCGCCGTCGAGGTGGACGCGCAGGCCCGCCTGCCGCGCGGTGGACAGCAGCTGGGCGTGTTCGTGCGGGGGGATGACCGCGCCGCCCGAGGCGTTGTGGGTGTTTTCCAGGCACAACAGCGTGGTGCGCAGCGTGAAGTACGGGCCGCTGCGGGGGCCGATCGCGGCGGCGAGCGTTTCCGGGGTCGGCCTGCCGGGGCCCGCGTCGTGTTCCAGCGGGTCGGGCATGCCGCCGGCGAGCCACGCGGCCGAGCCGAGCTCGTTGACCAGCACGTGGGCGCCCTTCGGCGCGAGGAAGCGGTCACCACGCTGGAGGTGGACACTCAAGGCGATGAGGTTCGCCATCGTCCCGCTGGGCGTCCAGAGCGCGGCCGGCATGCCGAGCACGGCGGCCGCGCGCTCTTCCAGCGCCTTGATGGTCGGATCCCCGTCGAGGACGTTGTCCCCGACCTCAGCGGACGCCATCGCTCTCCGCATCGCCTCATCCGGCTGGGTGACGGTGTCCGAGCGGAAATCGAGCGAAGCGGTGTCGTGTGAGGTCACGGTTAGATCACATCACATGCCCCAGTTGATCTACAAGGCGCCGTGCAACCGTAAGGGGCAGTGCTTCCGTCCAACACAGTGAGACGTCCGGGAGGCCGGTGGACGAGCACGAGGAGCAGGAGTTCGCGGAGTACTTCGCCGCTCGGCGGGACTCCGTGCGCCGGACCGCGTACCTGCTGTGCGGGGACTGGCACCGCGCGGACGATCTCGCCCAGACGGCGTTCGTCGCGCTGCACCGCAGGTGGAGCCGCATCCGTGACCGCGGTGCGCTCGACGCCTACGTGCGCAGGACCCTGGTGCGGGCCTCGATCGACGAGTCCCGGCGGCCCTGGCGAAGGGAGCAGCAGGTCGACCGGCTGCCGGAGCCGGAGCCGGCGGCCGAGCGGCTCGACGAGCAGGTGGCGCTGCGGGCGGACCTGCTGGCCGCGCTGCGGCAGGTGCCACCGAAGCAGCGGGCGGTGCTGGTCCTGCGGTACTTCGAGGGGCTGGACGTCGCCGGGGTCGCGAAGGCGCTGGGCTGCAGCGAAGGGAACGTGAAGAGCCAGACGGCGCGGGGGCTGACACACCTGCGCGCGGCACTCGGCGAGGAGGTGGAGACGCGTGGATGAGAAGGAGCTGCGGGCCCTGTTCCGGGCCGCGCCGGGCGAGCCGCCGCCACCCGGCTTCACGCTCGGCGACGTGACCGCGGCCTCCGCCAGGGCGACCGCGCGGCGCCGGTCCGCGGTGCTGCTGACCGTCGCGTGCCTGGTCGTCGTGCTCGGCGCTGCCGGGATCGCCGGAGTGTCCTACTTTCGGTCTACGACTTCCGGACCGGCGCAACCGGTGGCGGCCCCGGAGCGTCCTCCACAGACCTTTCCCGTTCCCTCGTCCTTGCAGGGAAGTGGCGGGAACGGGAAGGACGGCCCTCGGGCCGAAGGCACCTCCGGGTGCGAAAAGGTCGACCGGGAGCTCGCCACTGCCCTCGCTGGCGAGCTCCCGGCGACCGGGGTGACCGGGCCTTCGCCTGGCCCCCTCTGTCCGACGGCCACCCGATCGGTGGGGTTCCACGTCACGGATGGTGATCGAAGCGGGTTCGTGTCGGTGACGCTGTCCCCCGCCGGGATGGCCATGCGGCTTCCCTCGCTCAGGGACGGCTCGATCCCGGTCGAGCAACGCACGGCGAGTGGCGGGACTCTGGTCGTGTTGAGCACGCCGGATCCGGGCAGTGCGCCGCCGCTGGAAACGCGGCTGCCGGGCATCGCGCTGGCGTTGTCAAGCAGTTTTTAGGTCCGACCGCCACCCCTCACGGAGACGCCGCGCGTCGCGGTTATCTTCTGGGGATGACCGCCGCCAGCACGCCGAAGGGCGAGCGCAGGCGGGCCGCTCTCGTGGTGGCCGCCGCCGAACTGCTCGCCGAGGGTGGCTTCGACGCGATCCGGCACCGCGCGGTCGCCGAGCGGGCGGGGCTGCCGCTGGCCTCGACGACGTACTACTTCGACTCGCTGGAAGACCTCATCACCGCGGCCGTCGAGCACCGCGGCCGGGCGGAGCTGGCGCGGGGCTGGGAGCAGCTCGCGCACCTCAGCGCCGAGCCGCGCAGCGTGGACGCGCTGGTCGAGCTCGTGCTGGACCAGCTGCTGGGTGAGGACAGGGCGTTCGAGGCGGTGCTGCTGCGGTACGAGGGGCTGATCACCACCGGCCGCCGCCCCTACCTCCGCCCACTGACGCGGGCGATGCAGGGTGAGCTGTACGAGCTGCTCACCGAGATCTTCGCGCGCTCCGGCATGCCGATCGACCTGCCGCGCCTCAAGCAGCTCGTCGCGCTGGTCGACGGAGCCGTGGTGAACGCCCTGATCGAGGCCGATCCGGATCCGCGAGCCGCGGCGGGCGCCATGCTGCGGGATGCCCTGAGCTGACGCGTGCAACCCCGGCACCCCCGGCGTCGTGAGTAATCGGGTGAAAGGGGGAGCCGATGGACGACTCGGCCGAAGCGGGCTTCCGGGACTTCGCCACGACCTCCGCCGCCGGCCTGCGGCGGTTCGCCTACCTGCTGTGCGGTGACTGGCACCTCGCCGAGGACCTCACGCAGACGACGCTGCTGAAGATCTACCGCTCCTGGCGGAAGCTGCGGCACGACGAGGCGATCGCCCACTACGTGCGCCGCACACTGCTGCGGACGTGGCTGGACGAGAAGCGCAAACCGTGGCGGCGCCGGGAATCCGGGCACGACGTGGTGCCCGAGGTGGCGGACGGGACCCTCGACCCGGCGGCGCGGGCGGAGCGGCTGTGGGCCAGGACGGTTGTGCAGCGCGGGCTGCTCGAGGTGCCGCCGAAACAACGCGCCGTGCTGGTGCTGCGGTACTTCGACGAGCTTTCGGTCGCCGAGACGGCCGCGGTCCTCGGCTGCTCCGAGGGGAATGTGAAGAGCCAGACGGCCCGTGGGCTGGCCGCGCTCGCGCGGATCGTCGACCGGCTGGAACCGGGGAAGGGGCTGAAGATCGCATGAACGAGCAGGAACTGGGCCACGCGCTGCGGGTCGCCGTGCGGGACGAGCCGCCGCTGGCGATCGACCCCGACCGGCTGATCGCCCACGCCAAGCGCACCGCGAAGCGGCGGCGGGCTACCTGGGCAACCGGCGCCGCGGTGGTGGCGGTCGCGACGACGGCGGTGATCGTCGCACCAGGCCACGACGAGGAGCCCGCGCTGCCGGTCGCCGACTCGCCGAAGGCCACCGTCACCGTCACGCAACCCGCACCCGCCTCGCGAGTGCCCAACCGCCGTGAGCAGGAGCTCGTGGACTACGAGCGGACGCACGCGCCGCAGGTGCTCACCGGTGTGCGGGTCGAGTCGGTGACGGGCATGGGTGGCGTCGAAGGGGATCCGGTGCTCGGCATCAGGGTCAAGGTCGAGGGGCACGAGAACCCGCTGGAGCTGGTCATCAGCGCGCCGACGCACAGCGAGGGCGTGGACAGCGCCTGCGCGCGGTGGCAGTGCTACAACCGCCAGACCCTGGCGGACGGCAGTGTCACCGTGTTCGCGAAGTGGGAGATGGGGCTGTCCGCGGCGCACTTCCGGACCGACGGCAGCCTCGTCGAGGTCAACCGCTGGAACGACGACGCCACGGAGTGGGCGGGGGTGCCCGAGTCGGCGTTCCTGCAGCTGGCCACCGATCCGAACCTCTCCTTTTAACCCATTAGGCTGGACGCGTGACGGACAAGCCCCGCATTCCCAACGTGCTCGCCTCCCGCTACGCCTCCGCCGAGCTGGTCGCCCTGTGGTCGCCGGAACGCAAGGTGGTGCTGGAGCGCGAGCTGTGGCTCGCGGTGCTGAAGGCGCAGCGGGAGCTGGGTGTCGAGGTGCCGGACGGCGTGGTCGAGGACTACGAACGGGTCCTCGGCCAGGTGGACCTCGCCTCGATCGCCGAGCGGGAGCGCGTCACGCGGCACGACGTGAAGGCCCGCATCGAGGAGTTCAACGCGCTCGCCGGGCACGAGCACGTGCACAAGGGCATGACGTCGCGCGACCTCACCGAGAACGTCGAGCAGCTGCAGGTCCGCCGGTCGCTGGAGCTGATCCGCGGCCGGGTCGCGGCGGTGCTGGCGCGGCTCGCCGCGCTGGCCGTCGAGCACTCCGACCTGGTGATGGCGGGCCGTTCGCACAACGTGGCCGCGCAGGCGACGACGCTGGGCAAGCGGTTCGCCACCGCCGCCGACGAGCTGCTCGTCGCGTTCGAGCGGCTCGACGACCTGATCGGCCGGTACCCGTTGCGGGGCATCAAGGGGCCGGTCGGCACGGCGCAGGACATGCTGGACCTGCTCGGCAGCCAGGCCACGCTGGACCTGCTGGAGCGGCGCATCGCCGAGCACCTCGGCTTCTCCCGCACGTTCACCAGCGTCGGCCAGGTGTACCCGCGGTCGCTGGACTTCGACGTGCTCTCCACGCTCGTGCAGCTGGCCGCCGCGCCGTCGAGCCTGGCGAAGACGATCCGCCTGATGGCGGGCCACGAGCTGGTGACCGAGGGCTTCAAGCCCGGCCAGGTCGGTTCGTCGGCGATGCCGCACAAGATGAACACGCGCTCGTGCGAGCGGGTCAACGGGCTGGCCGTGGTGCTGCGCGGCTACCTGTCGATGACCGGCGAGCTGGCGGGCGACCAGTGGAACGAGGGTGACGTCTCGGATTCGGTGGTGCGCCGGGTCGCGCTGCCGGACGCGTTCTTCGCGCTCGACGGCCTGCTGGAGACGTTCCTGACCGTGCTCACCGAGTTCGGCGCGTTCCCCGCCGTCGTCGCGCGGGAGCTCGACCGCTACCTGCCGTTCCTCGCCACCACCAAGGTGCTGATGGCGTCGGTGCGCGCCGGGGTGGGCCGGGAGACGGCACACGAGGCGATCAAGGAGAACGCGGTCGCGGTGGCGCTCGCGATGCGCGAGGAGGGGCTGACGCACAACGACCTCCTCGACCGGCTCGCCGCCGACGAGCGGTTGCCGCTGAGCCGCGAGGACCTGGACCGGCTGCTCGCGGACAAGCTGTCGTTCACCGGCGTGGCGGCCGAGCAGGTGGCGAGCGTGGCGAAGCAGGTGGAGAGCGTGCTGGCGCGGTTCCCCGAGGCCACGAACTACGTGCCGGCGCCCATCCTGTAGCGCGGTCGGTGGCGGACCGTCACCTCACGGTAAGCACACCGCCACCTCGATCTGTCCCAATGGGGACATGGACGCCCGTCTGCTGGTCTCGCTCTCCGGCATCGGCCCCCGGACACTGCACCGCTGCGCGGACCTCGCCGCCGAGCTCGACCGGCGGAAGGTCCCGCTGTCCCTGCTGTTCACCCCGCAGCTGGCCGGCACGGAGGCGGTGACGGAGTGGGTGCGCACCCGCGTCCGCACCGGCGACAGCCTGCTGCTGCACGGGTTCGACCACCGCGTGGCGCCCGCGCACCGCGCGCATTTCGGGCGCAAGGCCGAGTTCGCCGCGCTGCCCGCCCACGAGGCGAGGCTGCGGCTGATCGCGGCGCAGAGCGCGTTCGAGCGGGCCGGGCTCGTCGCCGACGGGTTCGCGCCGCCGCGGTGGCTCGCGTCCCGCGGCACGCTGGACGCCGTGCGGGCGCAGGGTTTCCGGCTCTGCGCCGACGCGAACGCGGTGCACGTCCTGGACGCCAGGAGGGTGCTGCGCGCCCGCGTGCACGATTTCGCGAACCAGCCGCACCGCACCGAGACACTGCGGTGCTTCGCGCTCGTGCTCGCGTCCGCCCGCGCGGCACGGCGTGGCGGCCTGGTCCGGCTGGGCGTGGACGCGGCCGACCTCACGCGGCCCGGCCTCCGGCAGGCACTGCTCGACGCGGTCGACGTGGCGCTGGAGAACCGGGCCTTCGGCAGCACCTATCAGAGCTTGACGGCCTCGCCGCGCGGCGCGACGCGCACCTCGGACCCCTCGGGCGCGAGGTTGGTGAACAAGCCGTAGTGCATGGCCGGGTTCGCGAGCACCGCCTCGTGGATCGGCACCGCCACGCGCGGGGAGACGGCGCGGAGGAAGTCGACCGCCTCACCCGCCTTGAGCCAGGGCGCGCCGGTGGGCAGGCCGAGCACGTCGACCTTCTGCTCGGGCACGTGGAACGAGTCGCCGGGGTGGTAGAAGGCGCCGTGGTCGAACAGGAAGCCGACGTTCGGGATGACCGGGATGTCCTGGTGGATCACGGCGTGCTGCCCGCCGACGGCGTTGACCGCGGTGCCCGCGATGTCGAAGGCGTCACCGGGGTTGGCGACGCGGAACTCCAGGCCCAGCTTCGTGACGGTGTCCGCGGTGCCGGGGTCGACGATCAGCTGCGCACCGGGGTTCGCTTCGAGCAGGCCGGGCAGCTTCTCCGAGTCGATGTGGTCGAAGTGCTGGTGCGTGATGAACACGGCGTCCAGCTCGCGCTCGTTCTCGAACCCCTGTGAGAACGAACCCGGGTCGAGCAGGATCCGCGCGCCGTCGGTCTCCAGCAGCACACAGGCGTGTCCATAGTGGACGATTCGCATGAATTCGCTCCTCTGCGTGAGTCGCGGTTCAGGGTAGGCCCGCCGGGAGGGCCGCGCCACGATCGGTTCGGCGGTATCGCACCGCGCGGGGTTTCGCGAGAGTCGTCGTATGACGCTTTCCCGTGCCTACTGGCGGTGGTCGGCGGGGATGCAGCTGGCCCGGCTGCCCTCGGCGATGGCGCCGCTGGCCTTCACCCTGCTCGCCACGGCGCTCACCGGCCGCCTGCTCGACCGCATCGGCCCGGCCCGCGGGCTCACCCTCCTGCTCGCGTCCGCGGGGGTCACGCTGACCGCGCTGGTGGTCGTGAGCCGCAGCGGGTCACCCGCCCTGCTCACGCTCGTGGTGCTGCCCGGCCTCGTCGCGGGCGGGCTGAGCGGCGGGTTCCGCACGCTGCTGGGCAGGGCAGGCGGTGCTGCTGCTCGGCGGATTCGTCGTCGGCGGCACGGTCGTCGTGCTGGACCTCGGCTGGGCCGGGTTGCTCGGCGGGGTCGCGGTGGTCGGCGCGTGCACCGGGCGCTCGGGGTGGTGAGTGCGGCCTCGGCTTGTGCCATGCTGGGGTTTACTCACCAGTAGGAGGGTGCTGCCTAATGTTTATGTCAAGCAGCGGTAGCCGTGGTGTGTCGGTAGTCGGCCTGG
>NZ_BAABIB010000069.1:0-551 GCF_039542405.1 Amycolatopsis dongchuanensis | reverse complement strand
TGCACGCGGTGACCGTGCTGTTCTCCGGACTGGGCAGGTGAGCGGCATGTCGATGTTCGAGGTTCTGCGCAGGTTCGGGACGTTCGCGCTGCTGGTGTTCACCGGCGCGGTGCTGGTGTTCCTGCTGCTGCACCTGATCCGGATTCCGCTGGTGCTGCTCGCGAAGGTGCTGGAGATCTCCATGCGCCGCCTGGACGGGTTCGTCGCCCGGCACGCGAGCAAGCCCCCGGCCGGTCCGAAAAACCAGTTCTTCCACCACCCCACCGTCACTCGGGAGGAGGCCATCAATGTCCACGCCTGAGCACAAGCCCACTACCGACCACACCGGACAGTCCGCGAGCCAGGCGCAGGTTGAGGCGCGCCGCGCCGCTGACCTCGCGATCTACCAGCACGCGACCAACCCGACCCGCACCACGCAGGCCGTGTCCTGGATCGGCTGGCACATCGGCGAGCTATCCGGCGTGGTCGTGCCGCTGGGCCTCGGCGCGTTCGCGTGGGACGGCTTCTACGCCGTGTCCGTGCTGACCGCGATCGGCTGGGCTGTGCACGAG
>NZ_BAABIB010000068.1:0-551 GCF_039542405.1 Amycolatopsis dongchuanensis | reverse complement strand
TGCACGCGGTGACCGTGCTGTTCTCCGGACTGGGCAGGTGAGCGGCATGTCGATGTTCGAGGTTCTGCGCCGGTTCGGGACGTTCGCGCTGCTGGTGTTCACCGGCGTAGTGCTGGTGTTCCTGCTGCTGCACTTGATCCGGATTCCGCTGGTGCTGCTCGCGAAGGTGCTGGAGATCTCCATGCGCCGCTTGGACGGGTTCGTGGCCCGGCACGCGAGCAAGCCCCCGGCCGGTCCGAAAAACCAGTTCTTCCACCACCCCACCGTCACTCGGGAGGAGGCCATCAATGTCCACGCCTGAGCACAATCCCACTACCGACCACACCGGACAGTCCGTGACCGAGGCGCAGGTTGAGGCGCGCCGCGCCGCTGACCTCGCGATCTACCAGCACGCGACCAACCCGACCCGCACCACGCAGGCCGTGTCCTGGATCGGCTGGCACGTCGGCGAGCTGTCCGGCGTGGTCGTGCCGCTCGGCTTGGGAGTGGCGGTGTGGGACGGCTTCTACGCCGTGTCCGTGCTGACCGCGATCGGCTGGGCTGTGCACGAG
>NZ_BAABIB010000067.1:0-14964 GCF_039542405.1 Amycolatopsis dongchuanensis | reverse complement strand
GGTCACCAACGCGCCAACCGCCCAGCGCCATGCGCTACACCCTCAACTGCGAAGAGCCAGTATCTATCCCGGTAGGGAGGTGGATCCAATGGACCAAATGAATCTATTGTCAGCACACTCGGTATCACTCTGCGGGCAGCGGGACACAACCAAGTTCCAGTCCGTTCAGATACCGGCAATGAACAGACGTCAGCCTTCAGGACTTGCGGCGCCCAATTCACCGATAAGACCTTATCCCTAACACTACTGCTGACTAAACCAGCATCGGACGCATGTGCCACACCGACGCCAAAACCGAGAACGAGAAGCATCCCCGAAAGCGCCAAGAAGAGTCTTCGGGCAAAACTGACACTGCGGCTTCGCACAACAGATCCTTTCGCGTTCATCTCGATGCAATAGCATCCAAGGGGAACGCGAGCTCCTTCCAGTTGGAAGTATCAACCCCAGAAGATCCCCTTAGATACCGCGCGTCTGCGCGTTGTACAACGTTAATGACGGCCACAAAGAACCGTCAACCACCGGCGGTAAAAAAGGTCTAAACCGCTCATAGTTCGTTAGGCCGTTTGAACTATCCGCGCCACGGCCGTGCAACCATTCCATCTCTTAGACATGCGGCATCGCTTCGGGCAACTCCGCTCGCGCGAGCACGGTCCATCTCTGGAGACCGCCAGGCTGCCGCGCAGCCCCTCCGGGTGTCTCGTGCCCGGGAGGCCGCCGTCACCGGGAACGTTGGACTGAAATGAGACCAGAAATGAGACCAGGCGGGGTGCCGGAGAAGCGGCCGAAGCCGCCCCATCCGACACCCCCTGGTCACAGACGCGGAAGCGGAGGGATTTGAACCCCCGGTGGGTTGCCCCACGCTCGCTTTCAAGGCGAGTGCATTCGGCCGCTCTGCCACGCTTCCCTGCCCTGCAGGGTAGCCCGTCAGTCCGGTAGCTGGTTCAGGTGCTCGTACACCCGCTCGAAGGCCTCGCCGATCACGCGTTGCTCCTGCGGCGTCAGCAGGTCGATGAGGTGTTCCCGCACGCCCTGGACGTGCGTCGGCGCGGCGCGTTCCAGTAGGGCGCGGCCCGCGGGCGTCAGCTCGGCGATCACGCCGCGCTTGTCCTCCGGATCGGGGACCCGGCGCACGTACCCGGCGTCCTCCACGCGCCCCACCTGGTGCGACAGCCTGCTCTTCGTCGACCCCAGGAAGTTCGCCAGCTCGGTCATCCGCATCCGGCCGTCCGCCTGGGTGTCCAGGCAGACGAGCACCTCGTAGTCGATCAGGGAGACCTGCTGGGCTTCGCTCAGCTCGCGGTGCAGGCGGTGCCGCAGCTTGAGCGTGGCCACGATGTAGAACCGCCAGGCCTTCGCCTCGGGTTCACTCAGCCAGCGCACTTCGCCCATGCCCGGCAACCCTAGCGGGCGAACGCGGATCCGCCCGGACGTGGGATGACGGATCGGTTGAGCCCGCCGCCGGAAAGGCGCATGCTGGGCAGTGACGGAGGACGAAGCTCCGCGGTACCGGGACACCACCGGGGGTGCCCGGCGCGGGGCCGCCGCCGCGGAAGGTCAGGTGGTTCAGTGGCAAGAAAAACCCCGCGGTTGACTGCCTGCTGCGCCCCCACGGCCGGGAGACGGTGATCGCCGGCCCGGCCGCGATGTGAACAGCACGGGCGTCCCCGTGCGCCACCTCTCGCGCATCACGGCGGGAATCTGGCCTGCTTCGGTACCACCTCCGCGTGCGCACCGGCAGTGCGAAACCCGCCGGCCCGAGAGGCAGCCAACCGCCCCACAACAGTGACAACCTCGGTGAATCCCGGGCGCGGTTCCTCCAACCACCGCGCCCGGGATTTCTTCAGTAGGCTTCCGCAACCATGAGGTTCGACGACAACGCTGGCCTGGACACGTCCGAGGTTGACGACCTGCGCGGCGGAGGCGGTGGCATCGGCGGCCGGGTCGCGCTCGGTGGCGGCGGGCTCGGCGTGGTGGGCCTGATCATCTACTTCGTGCTGAGCCAGCTGGGCGGCGTCGGCACCACCGGCAGCAGCAGCGTCGGCCTCGGCCAGCTCGGCTCCGGTCAGCAGATCAGCAACAGCACCCTCTCCCAGGAGTGCCGCACGGGCGCGGACGCCAACCGCAACCACGACTGCGCCGTCGTCGCGATCATCAACTCCATCCAGGACTACTGGACCGACCAGTTCGCCCGCTCCGGCCGCACCTACCGCAAGGTCCCCACGAACTTCTTCAACGGCAGCGTCCGCACCGGCTGCGGCGGCGCCACCTCCGACACCGGCCCCTTCTACTGCCCCGCCGACTCCGAGGTCTACATCGACCTGTCGTTCTTCCAGGAACTCCAGACCCGCTTCGGCGCCGAAGGCGGGCCGTTCGCCGAGGCCTACGTCCTCGCCCACGAGTACGGCCACCACGTGCAGAACCTCCTCGGCACCTCCGACCGCGTCGGCAACGGCACCGGCCCCACCTCCGGCTCGGTGCGCCTCGAACTGCAGGCCGACTGCTACGCCGGCGTCTGGGGCAACCACGCCACCACCACCCCGTCGTCGAGCGGCCGCCCGCTGATCACCGAGATCACCCAGGACGACATCCAGCGCGCGCTCGACACGGCGTCCCGCATCGGCGACGACTACATCCAGAAGAACCTGGGCAACGGCAAGATCGACACCTCCCAGTTCACGCACGGCACGTCGGCGCAGCGCGAGAAGTGGTTCAACACCGGCTTCACGACCGGTGACCCCGCCCGCTGCGACACCTTCGGCGCCCGCGACCTCGGCTGAGCCGAGATAGGGTCACGGGTATGCATGCGATCACCATTCGTGAGCCCGGCGGCCCGGAAGTCCTGGAGTGGACGGAGGTTCCCGATCCCGAGCCCGGCCCCGGCGAGGTGCTCGTCGAGGTCGCCGCGAGCGCCGTCAACCGCGCGGACCTGTTGCAGCGGCAGGGTTTCTACAACCCGCCGCCCGGCGCGAGCGACATCCCGGGGCTCGAGTGCTCCGGCACGATCGCCGCGGTCGGCGAGGGCGTCGAAGGGTGGCAGGTCGGTGACGAGGTGTGCGCGCTGCTCGCGGGCGGCGGGTACGCCGAGAAGGTCGTCGTGCCCGCCGTGCAGCTGCTGCCGGTGCCCGGCGAGGTCAGCCTCGTCACGTCGGCGGGGCTGCCCGAGGTCGCGTGCACGGTGTGGTCGAACGTCGTCATGATCGGGCAGCTGACCGAGGGCGAGGTCCTGCTCGTCCACGGCGGTGCCGGCGGCATCGGCACCCACGCGATCCAGGTCGGGAAGGCGCTGGGCGCGACGGTCGCGGTCACGGCCGGCTCACCCGAGCGGCTCGACCGGTGCCGCCAGCTCGGCGCCGACATCACGATCAACTACCGCGAGCAGGACTTCGTCGAAGTGCTGAAGGAGGAGACCGGCGGCGCCGACGTCATCCTCGACAACATGGGCGCCGCGTACCTGGAGCGCAACATCGCGGCGCTGAAGCCCAACGGCAGGCTCACGATCATCGGCATGCAGGGCGGCACCAAGGCGGAGCTGAACCTCGGCCAGCTGATCGCCAAGCGGGGCGTGATCTCGGCGACGACGTTGCGCGCGCGGCCGGTGGAGGACAAGGGCCGCATCGTCGCCGACGTGCGGAAGAACCTGTGGCCGTTCGTCGAGGACGGGACGATTCAGCCGATCGTCGGCCAGGCGGTGCCGATGTCCGAGGCCTCGAAGGCACACACCGCACTGGAAGAGGGCGGCGTGTTCGGGAAGGTTCTGCTCACCACCAAGGGTTAGCGGAGTTCCTCGAGGACGCGGACCAGCTGGTTGACCTCGAAGACGTTGGAGTAGTGGGCGAGGCCGATGCGCACCGCGCCGCCGACCTCGCCGACGCCCAGCGCCGCGAACACCCCGCTGGTCCCGTCGTCGGCGAACGCGCACAGGCCCTGTGCCGCCAGGTGGTCCGCGACCTCCGGCGCCTTCTTGCCCGCCACGGCGAACGCCAGCGCCGGGATGCGCCGCATCGCGTCCCCGATGACCATCACGTGCGGCAACGCCCGCAGCTCGCTCGTGAGCTGCGCGAGCAGGCCGGCGTGGTACGACTTCGCCGAGCCCAGCGACGTGACGAGCCGCTCGCGGCGTGAACCGGTGGCGGCGTCGTCGAGGCCCGCGAGGTAGTCGATCGACGCGATGAGGCCCGCGAGCAGCGGGTACGCGTGCGGGCCGAGTTCGAGTCGCGCCGGGCCGCGGACGTCCGGGTCCAGCGACGCCGACGGCAGCCGCTCGATCATCTCGGGGTCGCGGAACGCGAGCGCGCCCACCGCGGGACCGCCCCAGGACTGCGCGGACACCACGATCACGTCGGCACCCAGCTCCGGCAGGTCGAGCGGCAGGAACGGCGCCGCGTACGTCGCGTCGACGACGACCGTCGCGCCGACGCGCTTGGCGAACTCCACGACCGTCGGCACGTCGGGCCTCGTGCCGACGGAACCGGACGCGGCCGTGATCGCGACCGCCTTCGTGTGGGCGGTGACGAGGTTTTCGTACTGCCACGCGGGCAGCTCGCAGGTCTCGATGTCGATCTCGCTCCAGCGCACGATCGCGCCGACGCGCTTCGCGGCGCGCTGCCACGGGACGAGGTTCGCGTGCTCGTCGAGCCGCGACACGATGACCTCGTCGCCCAGCGTCCACCGCTCGCTCATCGCGTCGGCGAGGCGGCGGAGCAGGACGGCGGCGCTCGGCCCGAGCACGACACCGGCCGGATCGGTACCGACGAGGTCGGCCACCGCCCGCCGGGCGGCGGTCACTATGCTCTCCGCACGCTGGGAGGCCGGGAACGCGCCACCGGGCACGGAGACCGGAGCACGCATCGCCGTGGACACGGCCGAGGCCACCTGTTCGGGTACCAGCATTCCGGCAGGGCCGTCGAAGTGGATCCAGCCGTCACCCAGCGCGGGGAACAACCCACGAATTCGAGCGACGTCGAACGCCATGGGCACACGGTACGGAGGAGTAATTTCGCTGCGCGTCCGGGGTTGGGCTATGGGCGCGCCGGGCGGCTAGGCTCGGACGTGCCGCACCTGCGGCGAGGCGAGTCCATGGATGGAGCGATGACCGACCCCAACAACCTCAACCCCCAGTCCGACGAGCAGGCCCAGCACGTGCTCGTGGTCGGCCCGGACGGTGCCCCGGTGGGCACGGCGCGGGTGCCGTCGGGCGAGGAGGACCAGCAGCAGGAGTCCGTCGGTGACCTCGTCGAAGAACCGGCGAAGGTGATGCGCATCGGCACGATGATCAAGCAGCTCCTGGAGGAGGTGCGCGCGGCGCCGCTGGACGACGCGAGCCGCAACCGCCTGCGCGAGATCCACCAGACCTCCGTCAAGGAGCTGGAGCAGGCGCTCGCGCCGGAGCTGCAGCACGAGCTGGAGCGCCTGGTGAGCCCCTTCACCGAGGACTCCACCCCGTCGGACGCGGAGCTGCGCATCGCGCAGGCCCAGCTCGTCGGCTGGCTCGAAGGGCTGTTCCACGGCATCCAGACCGCGTTGTTCGCCCAGCAGATGGCGGCACGCGTGCAGCTGGAGCAGATGCGCCGCGGGCTGCCCCCGGGCACCACCGCCCGCGGCGACGGCCACACCCCCGGCATCAGCGGGACCGGGCAGTACCTCTAGCGGGGCGGCGCCGGGCCCGGCCGGAGGTCACTGCCCCAGCCGCGTGCTGAGCGTGTCCTCGACCCGGGCCAGGCGTTCCTCGTACTTGGCCACCGCGGTCAGCCGTGCCCGGATGCGCGCGTGCTCGGCCCGCACCTCGTCCAGAGCGGGCCGCGGGTCGCCCTCCGCGACGCCGGGCCGTTCCAACTCCGCGACGCGGGTCTGCAGCCCGGACAGGATCGGCGTCATGAGCTTCAGCTCGTTGTCGTGCCAGTCCAGCCTGTTCGTGATGGCTTCGACGTGCCCGCGCAGCTCCTCGCGGAGCGTGTGCACCTCGCCGCGCAAACCGTCCAGCTCACGGCGCAGCTCGTCGAACCGCGGGCCGTGGCGCTGCTCGGTGACCTGCTCGATGCGCCACCGCAGCTTCCGCCACAGCGGGAACGCGAGCACCTTCCCCAGCCTCTTCACACCGCTCACGGGAGGACTTCGACCCTTCCTTCGTCACGCCACGACCTCAACAGCGCGGACTCGGCCCGCAGCCGGTGGTCCACGGTCACTTCCACGTCGGCGCCCCACGCGTGCGCGAACCTGGTCTGCTCAGGGTCGTCCACGATCGAGAACCCCGCCATCCGGATCTTCGCCTCGGGGAACAGCCGGGCGCACAGGTAGACGGCGAGCGTGCCGGTGGTCGCCCAGACCGGCTGGGCGGGGTCGAGCCCCAGCAGGCGCCCCAGCGGGCGGACGACCGGCCGGTTCGGGATCGGCAGGAACCCGAGGTCCGGCGGCCACCAGTCCGGCAACCACTCCGGCTCCCAGTGCATCCGGCCGGGTTCGGCCAGCAGGTACAGCCTGGACGTGTAGTCGGCGAACGTGTGCGGGCTCGCGAGCACTCCCCGGTGCACGACCACGACGTCGGTCTTGCGCCCGTAACAGGGCGCTTCCCCGTGCTCGTCGAGCGCGAACGTCGTCAGCCGCAGCACGAGGTCGCTGTCGTCGATCAGCCGGGCGCGAGCGGGATCCGGCCGCATCGGCGCGTTGCCGACGACGGTGATCGTCTCGGGCGGCCGCTGCCCGCGGGCGTACGCGGTGAACAGCTCGCGATGGACGTCGAGCTCGTCGTCGGCGACCGCGTCGTCACGCTCGGCCTCCACGGCCTCGCTAAACACGCCGCAACCGCCTCCTCGGCGCCTCTTCGCCGGGGAAGACCCGCTTCACGCCGTCGCCCATCGCCGCCTCGACGGTCCGGATGTCGCGGACCAGCCGCCGCAGTCCCTCGGGTTCGAGCGACGCGGCCTGGTCCGAGCCCCACATCGTGCGGTCGAGCGTGACGTGCCGTTCGACGAGGCAGGCGCCCAGCGCGACGGCCGCGATCGAGACCTGCAGACCGCGCTCGTGCCCGGAGTAACCGACCGGGACACCGAACCGGCGCGACAACGTCTCGATCGTGCGCAGGTTCGCCTCCTCCGGCGGGCACGGGTAGGTCGACGTCGTGTGCAGCAACACGAGCCGGTCCGTGCCGAGCAACTCCACCGCGGCGTCGATTTCGTCCATAGTGGACATTCCGGTCGAAGCGATGACCGGGCGGCCGGTGTCCCGCAACCGGACGAGCAGCTCCCTGTCGGTGAGCGACGCCGACGCCACCTTGTGGCACACCACGTCGAACTTCTCCAGGAAGTCCACGCTCGGCACGTCCCACGGGGACGCGAACCACGCGATGCCGCGCTCCGCGCAGTACCGGTCGATTTCCTCGTACTCGGTGACGCCGAACTCGACCCGGTACCGGTAGTCCAAATAGGTCATTTCGCCCCACGGCGTGTCACGCGGGGTGTCGCGCATGTCCGGCGGCGTCGCGATGTCCGGGGTCCGTTTCTGGAACTTCACCGCGTCGACACCGGTGTTCGCCGCGATGTCGATCAACTGCTTGGCGATTTCCAGGTCGCCGTTGTGGTTGATGCCGATCTCGGCGACCGTGTACACCGGCCTGCCCTCGCCGACCTCGCGATCGCCGATCCGCACGGTCGAGGTCACGCGTTCCTCCGTTCGTACGCACGCAAAACCAGGTCGCTCAGCTCCCGGACCGCACCCGCACCGCCCACTTTGGTCAGCACCAGCCGGGCCGCCTGGCGCACCGCGGGGTGGGCGTCGCCGACCGCGACCGGCCAGCCGACCAGCGCCATCGCGTCGAGGTCCCTCAGGTCGTTGCCCACGTAGGCGACGCGGGCGGGGTCGAGCCGCTGCTCCGCGAGCCACGACTTGAGCACCGCCGCCTTGTCCCCGACGCCGTGCAGCACCTGGGCACCGAGCTTCTTCGCACGTGCTGCCACGACGGGGTTCTGCTCCACCGAGAGGATCATGAGCGGGATGCCGGCGGCCAGCAGCCGCGCCACTCCCGCGCCATCGGAGCGGCTGACCACGACGCCCTCGGTGCCGTCCTGCAGCACGATCGCGCGGTCGTCGGTGTGCACCCCGTCGAAGTCGGTGACGACGGCGTCCACGTCGACGTCGGTGCCCAGCGAGGAGTCGAAGCCGGCTGCGAGCGCCCTGGCGATGGCCAGGTCGTCGTGCGAGTCGATCTCCACGGCGTGCGACGCCGGCATCTCCACGAGGCCGATCCGGCCGAAGAAGCGGTGCTTCGCGGCGCGGAAACCGGTGGTGCGCATGCCGTAGACCGCGCCGGTCTCCCGGAACTCCGGCTCGCGTTCCTGGCGCAGCGGCCGGACCTCGGCGCTGTGGTTCACGGCGACCGCCGCTCCGGATCCGTCGCGGCGCCACAGGAACTCGTGCACCCGGGCCGCGGTGAACGCACAGTCCCAGCCTTCGTCGAGGATCGAGGACACCACGCCGTCGATCGTCTCGGCCGCGATGAACGGCGACGTGCACTGCACCATCAGGACCACGTCGGGGTCGGAGCCGTGCTGCCCCCGGAAGATGTCCAGACAATGCAGGAGAACCGCTTCCGACGAAACGGAATCCCCCGACAATTCCGCGGGGCGCGGGAAAACGGTGGCACCCGCGTCCGCGGCGACCGCACCGATCTCGGCGCTGTCCGTGCTGACCACGATGTCGTCCACGCGGGACGCCCTGCCCAGTGCGCGAACCGCGCGGGTGATGAGTGGTTCGTCGCCGACCTCGATGAGGTTCTTACCCGGCACGCCTTTCGACCCGCCGCGCGCGGGGACCACGGCCAGCACCCGAGCGCTGTCGAGCTGTGACATAAGGGCGAGCGTACGGAACAACCCTGTGCGCGTGCGCACAGGGTTGTTCGTGACTTACGGACGTGTCAGCGGTTGTTGTTCTTGTCCAACTCGAACAGCCGCTCCCAGTTCTCCTTGCTCACCAACCGCGGCTGCGCCTCGTTCCAGCGGCGCACGGCCGCGTCCCCCTCGCGGCGCAGGCGCCACAGCGTCTTCGCCCCTTCACGGCCGAGGCGCACCATCAGCTCGCGGTCGAACCTCCGCACGCGCATGCCGGTCTGCGCCGAGTCCGTGACGACCGCCGTCCGGAACCTCGCGACGTGCCACCAGTACTGGTCGTGCGAACGGATCGCCGCACCCTGCTCCTGCCCGTTGCGCAGCTGGTCGACCAGCCGCTTCAGCAGTACCAGCGTGGGCTTCGACGGCTTGGGCGCGGGGACCACGATCGGCATCTCGCCCGCCGGGACCTTGACCGAGGACGGCTTCAGCGTCTCCGTCTCCGCGTACTCGGCACGCAGCTTCCGCACCTGCGGCACGATCTCGGCACCCCCGTCGGAGAGGACCTCCGGCCCGCGGAGGAAGTCCTGGATCGCCTTGATCATCGTGGCCGCGAGGCCGTACTGCATCGCGGCCAGCGTCTCGCTGAACTCCTTGGCCAGCAAGGCCGTCGTCCGCGACGAGCTGAACGCGCCGTGCAGCGCCGCGACGACGAGGCTGTTGCGGAAGTGGAAGTACCGGGACCAGTCGTCCCAGTCCTTCCAGTGCAGGTCCTGGTGCCACACGCCGGCACCGGGCAGCGTGAACGTGACGAACCCGGCGGCGCGGGCGCGCAGCCCGTACTCGATGTCGTCCCACTGGAAGAACACCGGCAGCGGGTAGCCGATCTTCGCGACGACCTCGGCCGGGATCAGGCAGCACCACCACGCGTTGTGCGTGGCGTCCCGGCGCAGCTCCTGCGAGTGCTGGAGCATCGAGCGGCCGGACATCGACTCCTCGGTGGGCGTGAGCCCCGGCTTCAGCTTCGGCAGGTCGGCCACCTCGGCGTCCACCCAGAGGCGGTCGGGGTGCAGCTCCTGCAGGCTCTGGCCGCCGACCAGGATCGGCTGGGTCGCACAGTTGGCGATCGCCATCAGGCGCACGACGGTGTCGGATTCGAGCTTGACGTCGTCGTCCATGAGCAGGACGTAGGACTCCGCGCCACGCTCGCCCTCGACGATCTCGTACATGCCGCGGGTGAAGCCACCCGCACCACCGAGGTTGGGCTGGCGGATGTAGTGCAGCTTGTCGCCCATGGCCTGCTTGACCACGGCGAAGCGGTCCCGGGACTCCACGGCGTCGTTGCCCTGGTCGGTGACGTGCACCGCGGCGACCGCACCGAGCGCGTCGGGGTCCTCGGCCAGCTCGGTGAGGGTGTCCAGGCAGTAGTCCGCCCGGTTGTGGGTGCAGATCGCGATGGAGACGGGGCGCAGCGCCCGCGGCGCGGCGACGGTCCAGCGGACCTGCTCGACGACCAGCGTCTCGTCGTCGGTCTGGACGTCGAGCCACAGCGCGCCGCCGTCGACGAAACGGTCGATGGGCGCCGTCAGCCGCACCGTCTCGGCCTTCGCCCCGGTGGCGGTGTGCGCGTCGATACCGCGGACGTCACCCCAGATGTCGGACGCGGTGATCAGCAACCTGCCGGAGCCGGTCACCACCGCTTCGACGACGACCTCCGCGACCTCGGTGCAGCGCTGCCAGTAACTGGCCGGAAACCGGCCGAAATACGTGTTCGTCGTGACGAAGGCATGGGGCTCGACGCTGAGCCGATCGCGCTCCTGGCTGGCAGAACCCTGCTTGACCTGGGCGTACATCTCGTTCGGCGCGAGAAACGACCGTGCCGCGAAGTGGGTCCGCTGGGCAAGTAATCTCTCGCCAGGTTCGTGCTGCTCCTTGACCATGGCGTCAAGCTCCGAATCATGAATACGTGGAAACGCCTGCTCGTTCCACTCATATGCGTGAAAGATATCGTGCCCGGCGCGAAGCCCGCATACGACCAAAGCCCTGCGCGGGCCACCCCCTCTCCACTCGCTACCCTTGGCCACGTGCACGCCACCAGCACGGTCCAGACGGCCAGCGATCCCGTTGTCAAGGGCCCGAACCCGACGCCGCCCGACAGCCGCTCCTTCTCACGCGCGTTCGCGGACATCCGTGACGGCTTCACGCAGCGCGAACTGTGGAGCCACCTGGGCTGGCAGGACATCAAGCAGCGTTACCGGCGCTCGGTGATCGGCCCGTTCTGGATCACCATCAGCCAGGGTGTCATCTCCCTCGGCCTCGGGCTGCTGTACTCGCAGCTGTTCGGGCTGCACATCACCACGTTCCTGCCCTACATCTCCACCGGGTTCATCGTCTGGGGCTTCATCAGCGGCTGCCTGTCCGAGGGCATGGAGTCGTTCATCGCGAACGAGGGCCTGATCAAGCAGATCCGCGCGCCGTTGACGGTGTACGCGCTGCGCACGGTGTGGCGGCAGACCCTGATGTTCGCGCACAACCTGATCGTCGTCGTGATCATCGACGCGATCTTCTTCACGAGCCTGAACCACAGCTACGGGCTGAACAGCGGCGTGTGCGAGCCCGACGTCATCTGCCACCCGGGCTTCGGCTGGTACTCGCTGTCGGCGATCCCCGCGTTCGTGCTGCTGGCGTTCAACGCCTGGTGGGTCACCCTGCTGCTGGGCATCATCTCCACCCGCTACCGCGACATCCCGCAGGTGATCAACTCGCTGATCCAGCTGCTGTTCTACATGACGCCCATCGTGTGGCCGATCGACCAGCTCTACGGCCACGGCGCGCGTGCCGAAATGGCCAGCTGGGTCGTCCCGATCGTGCACCTCAACCCCTTCTACCACTTCGTCCAGATCCTGCGGGCCCCGCTCATCGGCCAGGCCGTCAACCCCTGGAGCTGGGTCGTGGTCGGCGGGATCACCATCGTGGGCTGGCTGCTCGCGCTGGTCGCCATGCGCAACTACCGGGCCCGCGTCTCCTACTGGGTGTGAGAACTAGACATGGTCAGCATTGAGGTCCAGAACGCCTACGTCGACTTCCCGATCTTCGACGCGAAAACCCGTTCGCTGAAGAAGAAGGTGCTCGGCAAGGTCGGCGGCAAGATCGGCACCGAGAGCAAGGTCCCGATCATCGAGGCGCTGCAGGACGTGACGTTGTCGCTCAAGGACGGCGACCGCGTCGGCCTGGTCGGGCACAACGGCGCCGGCAAGTCCACGCTGCTGCGGCTGCTGTCGGGCATCTACGAGCCCACCCGCGGGTCCGCCCGCGTCGAGGGCAAGGTCGCGCCGGTGTTCGACCTGGGCATCGGCATGGACCCGGAGATCTCCGGCTACGAGAACATCATGATCCGGGGCCTGTTCCTCGGCATGACGCGCAAGCAGATGGAGAAGCGGGTCGACGACATCGCGGAGTTCACCGAGCTCGGCGACTACCTGCAGATGCCGCTGCGCACCTACTCGACCGGTATGCGCGTGCGGCTCGCGCTCGGCGTCGTCACCACGATCGACCCCGAGATCCTCATCCTCGACGAGGGCATCGGCGCGGTCGATGCGGCGTTCCTGAACAAGGCCCGCGACCGGCTCGTCGACCTCGTGAAGCGCTCGGGTCTGCTGGTCTTCGCCTCGCACGCCGACGACCTGCTGCTGGAGCTGTGCACCACGGCCATCTGGATGGACGAGGGCCGCATGCGCATGCAGGGTTCGCTGCGCGAGGTGCTGACCGCCTACAAGGGGCGCGACCCGTACGAGAACATGAGCGCGGAAATGGCGGAGCGGCTCGGTATCGAGCACGTCGTGACGGCCAAAGGCGGCGAGTGAGCATGAGCGGTTCGGAGCAGGGCCCGCTGCCGGCGGGCGCCGTGGTGGCCGTCGTGGTCACCCGGCACCGGCGTGACCTGCTCGCGGACTCGCTGAAGGTGATCGCGGCGCAGACCAGGCCCGTGGACCACCTCGTCGTCGTGGACAACGGGCCGGACCAGCCGGCACTGGACGTGGTCGAGGCGTACCCGCTGCCGCACACGTACCTGCCGTCGCACCACAACCTCGGCGGCGCCGGCGGGTTCGCGCTGGGCATGCTGCACGCGCTGGCGCTCGGCGCGGACTGGATCTGGCTCGCCGACGACGACGGCCGCCCCGCCGACGAGCGGGTGCTGGGCGTGCTGCTGGAGGAGGCCGAACGACGCGGGCTGGCCGAGGTCTCGCCGGTGGTGAGCAACATCGACGCCCCGGCGAAGCTGGCCTTCCCCCTGCGCCGCGGGCTGACGTGGAAGCGGTCGTCGGCCGAGCTGGGCACGGATTTCCTGCCTGGGATCGCGTCGCTGTTCAACGGTGCCCTGTTCCGGGCGTCGACGCTCGACGTCGTCGGCGTGCCCGATCTGCGCCTGTTCGTCCGCGGTGACGAGGTCGAGGTGCACCGGCGGCTGGTGCGGTCCGGCCTGCCGTTCGGCACGTCGCTGCGCGTCGCGTACCTGCACCCCGACGGCTCGGACGAGTTCAAGCCGATGCTCGGCGGGCGGTTCCACGCGCAGGACCCGGAGAACGACGTCAAGCGCTACTACACCTACCGCAACCGCGGCTACCTGCTGTCGCAGCCGGGGATGCGCCGGATCGGGGCGCTGGAGGTGCTCCGGTTCGGCCTGTACTTCGTGGGCGTCAAGCGGGACCCGAAGGCGTTCGTGCAGTGGCTGAAACTGGTGCGCCAGGGGCAGCGGGAGCGGTTCTTCCGCTACTGACCGTACCGCTGCAGCTCCTCGAACAGGTGGTGCGCGATGCGGGCGTTGTCGGCGGGTGCGTAGGTGAGCCAGCTCTGCCCGTCGTCGGCCTTGCGTGACGTGGCGAAGTAGCGGCCTTCCTCGGTGTCGAACCACGCCGTGGGTGTCAGGCGGGCGGGTTTGCCGTCGCGGCCGGGGACGACCAGGCTGAACTGGCCGATGCGCAGCTTGGGTTTCTGGAAGATCCGCTCGACCATGCGCAGCTGGGCGGGTGCGGTGGAGCGTGGCTTGGCGACTCCGGCGAACGGGTCGTACGCGTCGTCGTCGCGGCGGTGCCGCCCGCTCTGCTGGGCCGGCTTGGGGATGGTGACGGAAGGCCCTGCCGCCGCGGGGGTTCGCGGCAGCAGGTCGACGATGCCGGGCACCAGCGCGGTGGGCCGGCAGTCGGTGAAGACCAGGGAGTTCCGGTCCTGCTTGGCGACCACCGCGTACTGCCCGTTCGAGGCGGCGCGGGCGAACAGCTGCTGGTCGCGTTCCAGCTGGGCGACCGCCATGATCGCGACGGGGCCCTGGACGAAGGTGCGCAACGCCAGCTCGACGTCGGGATCGAGGCGCCCGCGGCTCGTCACCCCGCGCGACTCGAGGTCGCGGAACACGGCGTCGCGGATCTGGGCGCGCTCGTCGAACGTGGTGCCGACGTGGGGGACCTCGAAGGGTGCCGGTGCCCGCCCGAGCCGCAGGTGCTCCAGCAGGATGTCCAGCGCCGCCAGTGACAGCGAGAACTGGTGTGGCATCGTCGGTCGTCCCCCTCGAAGTGGTTCCTCTGCTTTGAGCGAACCGTGTTGCCGGACATGATCGCGGGCTGCTGTTCTGGACGCATGGCCGACAGGAAACCCGCACTCGTCCTGCACCTGCACACCGGTGGTGAGCCGCTGGTGTTCGCGCTGCCGGACAAGGACGCCGACGAACTCGAAACGAAGCTGCACCTGTTGCTGGAGCACGGTTCGGTGGAGTCGGTGCAGACCAAAGAGGACACCCGGGTCTGGGTGAACTTCGCGCAGGTCGCGGTGGCGTACATCGACGACCTCCAGCGGAAGGGCAAGGTCTTCGGGCTGCACTGACCCCGGGCCGGGCTACTCCCCGATCACCGGAGGTGCGGTGCGCTCGGTGGTGCCGAAGACGTCGTCCGGGTCGGGCTCGATGAGCCAGGACGGGCGCTGGTGCTCCTCGTCCTCGCTGCCCTTGCCCCGGCCGCCGTGCGTACCCATGCCGCCGCGACCCGCGGCGCCCGCACCACCGCGGCCACCGCCCCCGGCGGTCTCGGCGGCACCCGCGCCACCGGCCCTGGCACCGCTCTGCGCACCGGCGCCCGCGCCGCCGCCGGCCGCCGAC
>NZ_BAABIB010000066.1:0-8943 GCF_039542405.1 Amycolatopsis dongchuanensis | reverse complement strand
TTGCCCGCCGGCGAGGCATTCTTTTTCTTTTTCCCTGCCGCACCCAAGAGCCCGGGCACCGGGGTCTCCCGGGCGTGACCGCCCTGCTGAGCGGCCCCACCCCCGCCCCGATCCTTGAGTGTTCACGGCCGATCCGTCGCGTCAAGAGCGCCTTCGGCGTCCCTTCGGGATGGCTGCGCCACTCTTGACCCGGCGGATCGGCCGTAAGTGCGGCTGGGGATCGGGGCGGGGGTGGGTGTGGGCGGTGTGGCCGCTCGCGTTGCCTTGCCGGGTTCCTGTTGGGCGGGTGGTTACCGGTCCTCCGGCGCTAGGCGCCAGAAGGCTGACACTGGGCCGACCTTCGCCCCCATGGGGTACGAGTGGGCGACTGCGTTGCTGACGAACCACTTCCCGAACTTCGCCGCCTCTGGGACCGTCATGCCCCTCGCCAGGCCCGCCGTCAGTGCCGATGCCATCGAATCGCCCGCGCCGTGGGTGTGGGGGGTGGCGAAGCGCGGGCCCGGTAGTTCCGTGAAGGTCTCGCCGTCGTAGAGGACGTCGACGCATTCCGGGTCGTGTGTGAGGTGGCCGCTCTTCACCAGCACGTACCTCGGGCCCATGGCGTGCAGGGTGACCGCGGCCTCGTGCATCTGCTCCCGGCCCGTCACCTCCAGGCCCGTCAACAACCGCACCTCGTCGAGGTTCGGAGTCAGGACCGTGGCCCTCGGCAACAGCAGGTCCCGCAGCGCCGCCAAGCCCGCCTCGTCGAACAGGGGGTGGCCGTGCATGGACGCCGCCACCGGATCGACGACGAACGGGACCTCGCGGTCCCGCCCGATGTTCGCCCTGTCGCACGCCTCGGCGACCGCCTCGATGATCGCGCCGGACGCGAGCATGCCCGTCTTCGCCGCGTTCACGCCCATGTCCGCCGCGACCGCTTCGATCTGGCCCGCCACGATGTGCGGCGGGACGTCCGACCGGTCGTGCACACCGAGGGTGTTCTGCACGGTGACCGCGGTGACCGCGACCAGCCCGTGCACCCCGCAGGTCAGGAACGTCCGCAGATCCGCCTGCAACCCCGCGGCCCCACCGGAATCCGAACCGGCGATCGTCAGTGCGCTAGGAACACCCATGCCCCCTAGTGTCGCAGCCGCCAGAACGGCGACACCGGCCCGACACCCGCACCCAGCGGATACGCGTCCGCCACCGACCGCTCGATGAACCGCTTCCCCTCCGCGACCGCGTCCGGCACGCCGAGGTCCTGCGCCAGCGAAGCGGTGATCGCCGAGGCCAGGGTGTCCCCGCCGCCGTGCGTGTGCTTCGTGTCGTACCGCGGGCCGGGCAGTTCGATGTGCTGCACCCCGTCGGACAGCAGGTCCACGCACTCCGGATCGGTGTAGAGGTGCCCGCCCTTCACCAGCGCCCACTGCGGGCCCAGCGCCAGCAACGCGTCCGCGGCCCGGCGCTGGCTCTCCCGGTCGGTCACCTCGACGCCGGTGAGCAACCGCACCTCGTCCAGGTTCGGCGTGACCAGCGTCGCACGGGGGAACAGCTGCGTCCGAATCGCCTCCAGCGCCTCGTTCCGCAACAGCGGGTCACCGGTCATCGAGGCGGCGACGGGGTCCACTACGAACGGCACATCGAACGACCGTCCGATGTGGACCTCGTCGAGCGTCTCCGCCACCGCCTCGAGGATCTCCGTGGTGGCGAGCATCCCGGTCTTGGCCGCGTCGACACCCATGTCCTCGGCGACGGCCTTGATCTGCGCGGTCACCACGTCCGGCGGGATCTCCGTGAACCCCTGCACGCCCAGCGAGTTCTGCACGGTTACGGCCGTGATCGCCGTCATCCCGTGCACCCCGCACGCGAAGAACGTCCGCAGGTCCGCCTGGATGCCCGCACCACCACCGGAATCGCTCCCGGCGATGGTGAGCGCCGTCTTCGGAGTCCCGCTCATCGCTCCACGACCGGCAGGTAGACCTGGTTGCCGCGCTCGCCGAACTCCCCGGCCTTCTCGCGCATCCCCGCCTCGATCGCCTCCACTGTGGACAGACCGTGCTCCTCGGCGTACTTCCGCACGTCCTGCGTGATCCGCATCGAGCAGAACTTCGGGCCGCACATGGAGCAGAAGTGCGCCGTCTTCGCCGGTTCCGCGGGCAGGGTCTCGTCGTGGAAGGACCGCGCCGTGTCGGGGTCGAGCGCCAGGTTGAACTGGTCGTTCCAGCGGAACTCGAAGCGCGCCTTGGACAACTCGTCGTCCCAGGCCTGCGCGTACGGGTGCCCCTTCGCCAGGTCGGCGGCGTGCGCGGCGATCTTGTACGTGATCACCCCGGTCTTGACGTCGTCCCGGTTGGGCAGGCCGAGGTGTTCCTTCGGCGTGACGTAGCACAGCATCGCCGTGCCGTACCAGCCGATCTGCGCCGCGCCGATCGCCGACGTGATGTGGTCGTAGCCGGGGGCGATGTCCGTCGCGAGTGGACCGAGCGTGTAGAACGGGGCCTCGCCGCAGAGCCGTTCCTCCAGCTCCACGTTCTCCTTGATCTTGTGCATCGGCACGTGGCCGGGGCCTTCGATCATCACCTGGACGTCGTGCTCGCGCGCGATGTGCGTCAGCTCACCGAGCGTCTCCAGCTCCGCGAACTGCGCGCGGTCGTTGGCGTCCGCGATCGAACCTGGCCGCAGCCCGTCACCGAGCGAGAACGTGACGTCGTACGCGCGCAGGATCTCGCACAGCTCCTCGAAATGCGTGTACAGGAACGACTCCTTGTGGTGCGCCAGGCACCACGCGGCCATGATCGACCCGCCGCGCGACACGATCCCCGTGACGCGGTTCGCCGTCAGCGGCACGTACCGCAGCAGCACGCCGGCGTGCACGGTCATGTAGTCCACGCCCTGCTCGCACTGCTCGAGCACGGTGTCCCGGTAGATCTCCCAGGACAGCTTTTCCGGCTCACCGTCGACCTTCTCCAGCGCCTGGTAGATCGGCACGGTCCCGACGGGCACGGGCGAGTTGCGCAGGATCCACTCGCGCGTCTCGTGAATGCGCTTCCCCGTGGACAGGTCCATGATCGTGTCGGCGCCCCAGCGGGTCGCCCACACCATCTTGTCGACCTCCTCCTCGACGGAGGACCACACGGCCGAGTTGCCCATGTTCGCGTTGACCTTCACCAGGAAGTTCTTCCCGATGATCATGGGTTCGCTCTCGGGGTGCCTGCGGTTGACGGGGATCACGGCACGGCCGCTCGCCACCTCGTCCCGCACGAACTCGGGGCTGACCCGCTCACGCGCCGCGACGAACTCCATCTCGCGCGTGATCACGCCAGCCTTCGCCCAGCCCAGCTGGGTGTTGTGCTCCTGCGCCCACCCGCTCCGCAGCGGCTGGAGTCCCTTGTGGACGTCGATCACCGCGTCGGGATCCGTGTACGGGCCCGAAGTGTCGTAGACGTCGAAAGAGTCCCCATTGGACAGATCGATCCGCCTCGCCGGTACCCGCAGCCCGGACTCCGTGGCGTGGTAGACCTTCCGCGAACCGGTGATCGGACCGGTGGTCACGGTCACAGGCGCGTTGTTCTCCAGCGTCGTCAAAGCAGACCCACTCCCTACGCCGGCATTACCCGGTCAGGTTCGGCGGTCGGTGGCACCGGGTCCCAACGGACACCAGCCACCCTCTCAGCCCGCCAAGGCGCGAGCTCCCGCGATTGCTGTTGTGCCTCCGACCTTGCCACGCCGGCGCTGGTACCTCAAGGGTGACCTCCGGAATAACCCGTTCAGCCGCGCCCGTTGCCCGGAGTATGAAGGCAATCGCACTGCAGCAGTACGGCTCCGCGGACGACCTCCGGCTGATCGACCTGCCCGACCCCAAGGTGGGTCCCGCCGAGGTGCTGATCAGGGTCAGAGCGGCCGGCGTCAACCCCGTCGACTGGAAGCTCGCGGCGGGCGGCCTCGACGCGCTGATGGAGGTGCGGTTCCCGCTCGTGCCCGGCTGGGACGTCGCCGGCGTGGTGGAGCGCGTCGGGCCCGACGCGCGTGAGTTCTCCGTCGGGGACGAGGTTTTCGGCTACATCCGCAAGGACTGGGCGCAGGCCGGGGCGTACGCCGAGCTGGCGACGGCGAACGTCCGCATGCTCGCGAAGAAGCCGCGCGGCCTCGGCTGGGCGGAGGCGGCGGGTGTGCCGCTGGCCGGGCAGACGGCGTTCCGGTCGCTGAAGCGGGCCGAAGTGGGCGCGGGCGACACGGTGCTGGTCCACGCCGCGGCCGGGGGCGTGGGCTCGTTCGGCGTGCAGATCGCCGTCGCGCTCGGTGCCCGCGTGATCGGCACGGCGAGTGAACGCAACCACGAGTACTTGCGCTCCTTGGGGGCAGAGCCGGTCACGTACGGCGAAGGCCTCGCCGACCGGGTGCGTGCCCTGGCACCCGGCGGAGTGGACGCGGCGGTGGACTTCGTCGGCGGCGACGCGGTCGACGTGTCCCTTGGCCTCGGCGTCAAGCCCGAACGGGTGGTGTCGATCGCCAACCCGGAGGCCGACGCGAAGGGCGGCCACTGGGTGTGGGTGCGGCCCGACGGCGTCGAGCTGGCCGACCTGGCGCGCCTCATCGAGGACGGCAAGGTGACCGTGCCTGTGGAGCGCACGTTCCCGCTCGCCGAAGCGGCGGAAGCGTGGCGGCTCAACCAGCAGGGCCGGACGCGGGGCAAGATCGTGCTGACCGTCTGATTCAGGCGCTCTCCACCGCCATCGCCAGCCCGAACGCCACGAAGGCGCCGCCGCACGAGCGTTCCAGTGCCCGGCGCACGCGCCGGCTCCGCAGCCAGCGCCCGACGCGCGTCAGCAGGAGCGCGAGTGACGTGTACCAGACGGTGTCGGTGAGGATCCAGACGGCGACCAGCGCCAGCAGGGGCAGCGGGCCGGCGTCGGCGGTGGACACGAACTGCGGCAGGAACGACAGCGCGAAGATCCCCGCCTTCGGGTTCGTCACGTTGACCAGCAGCCCGGACCGGAACCCGGACCCAGGCCGGACTTCCGGTTCCGGGCCGCCGCGCGACACCAGCAGCCGGACGCCGAGGTACACCAGGTAGAGCGCGCCCGCGATGCGCAGGCCGGTGTAGGCGAGCTCGGACGCGGCGAGCAGCGTGGTGATCCCGAACGCCGCGGCCACGCCCCACACCAGCACCCCGGCTTCGATACCGGCGATGGTGGCCAGCGAGTTCCGGCGGGAGCCCAGCGCGGACTGCTTGACCAGCATGAAGGTGGCCGGGCCCGGCACGAGCGCGATGAGGAACGCGGCGGGCACGAAGGCGACGAAATCGGGCACGCCGCGAGTCTGCTGCCGCGAGCCGTGCGCGGCAACGGAATTGCTAGCCCGCGAGCTCCGTCGGCGCCGCGACGACGTCCACCATCGCGCCGTTGCGCAACACCGTCACCGGCAGCCGCGTCCCGATGACCTCGGCGAACAGCTGCCGCTGGATGTCCTGCGCGTCGGAGACCCGCGCTCGCCCGACGGTGAGCACCAGGTCACCGGGCCGGAGCCCGGCCCGCGCCGCCGGGCCGCCCGCGACCACCTCGACCACCCGCAGGCCCGCCCGCTGACCGGTGTGCTCGGCGACTTCGTCGGGCAACGGGGCGGGCACGCCGACCAGGCCGAGGTACGCGCGCCGGACCTTGCCCTCGACGAGCAGCGTGTCGATGATGCGGCGGGTCGTCGCGTTGATGGGCACGGCCATGCCCAGCCCGATCCCGGCGACCGCCGTGTTCACACCGACCACGCGGCCGCTCGAATCGGCGAGCGCGCCGCCGGGGTTGCCCGGGTTCAGCGCGGCGTCGGTCTGGATCACGTTCTCGATCACCCGGCCCGCGCGCGCCGTGCGCACCGGCAGAGACCGGCCGAGCGCGCTGACCACACCCGCCGTCACCGAACCGGCCAGCCCGAGCGGGCTGCCGACCGCGACGACCAGCTGCCCGACGACGAGCTTGTCGGCGTCACCGAGCCGGACCGCGGGCGGGGCTTCGGACACCCGCACCACCGCGAGGTCGGACAACGGATCGGCGCCGACCACGCGGAAATCCTGCTCGGTGCCGTCGGAGAACGTCGCGACCCCGGCGCGGTCGCGGCCGACGACGTGCGCGTTGGTGATCAGGTACCCGTCGTCGGCGAAGACGACCGCCGAACCGCCGCCCCGCGCGAGCCGCAGGCTGGCGACGTGCGGCGTCACTTCGGCGGCGACGGTGCTCACCGTGCGCGAATAGGCGTCGAGGACGTCGGAATCCTCCATGGCGATCACCACCTCTGCTCACCCCAGTGTGCGCCCGCCCGCGCAGGTGGTGCGCCCCTTTCACCAGGAGCGAACTGACCACCGTTCGCCGAGGTACCAGCCGCCCAGCGCGATGCCCGCGCCGAGCACGAACGCCACGAGCCCGGCCGCGAACGGCGCCCCGCCGAACTCGGCGATCGCCGCCACGAAGACGAGCACCAGCCCGAGCGCGGTGATCACGCGGCCGCCCCACTGCGCGGCGTTCGTCCCCTGTGGCCGAGCCGGGGTGACCGCGGGCGCCAGTGCCGGGGCGAGTCGGGTGACAGGGGGTGGCGCCGGCGCCGCTTCCGGGGCAGGGGTGGCCAGTTGCCGTCGCGCCGTCGCGGCGTCCAGCACCGTGACGCCCTGCTCGGCGGCGCGCGCCAGCCTCGGTTCTGTGGGGGCGATGTCGGGGCAGACCACGAGGTGCGTGACGGACGCGGTGAGGTTCTTCGCCAGCTGGAAGCCGCGCGTGAGCACGGCGGCACGGAGTTCGTCCGCGTCGGCCCCGCGTCCCAGCACGAGCACCCGCGTCGGGCGGTCCGCGCGTTCGGTCGGCCGCACGTCCGCGACGACGCCGGGCACGCCGAGCGTCGTCGCGACCGCCTTCAGATCGGCGACCTCCTCGACCGTCAGGATCCCGTCGGCTTCGGCGACGGTCCGCATGCCGTGCACGAAACCGGTGTGGATCCTCCGCAGCTCGTCCTCGCCGAACCCCGTGGGCGGGGCGGACGTCAGCTGCCGGGCGGCGACCGCGTTGCCGAGCACCTCGAGGTAGGCCTCTTCGAGCGCGGGATCGGGGGAGTCCACGGGCACCGTCAGGGGCATGCGGTCCGGCAGCTCGGCCGTCCAGCCCTGGGCGGGCGCGGCGGGCTCGGCCCGGCGGGGCGCGAGCGGCCGGGACTTCACCAGCTGCGGCAGGGGGCCGAAGCGGGGCCAGGCGGTCAGGCGCAGTCCGTGCACGCCGACCAGCGCGGTCACGACGCGGGCGCCGGTGCGGGCGTCGTCGAGGGCGGTGTCGCGCCGGGTGTCGGTGATGCCGAGCGAGCGGGCGACGGTGCCGAGGCGGTAGTTCGGCAGGCGCACGGTGTTCTTGGCGGTGGTCAGCGTGTCGACGGCGGGCACGCGAATTCCGTAGCGGTCCAGCTCGGGGCCCAGAAATCGGGCGACGAATGCGAGGTTGTGCGCGACGAGCACGGCACCCTGCAGCAATTCGGTGAAATACCCGAGGACCTCGGGGAGCGTGGGTGCGGATTCCTGGTTCAGCAGTGTTGACAGTTCGCCAATTGTGCTGCCGTCCGCGCGCGTGCGCACCGCGGCGAGTTCGACGAGCTGTCCGGACCGCAATGCCGTTGTGCGGCAACCGATCGCGGTGAACTCTAGTCCGGTGGCGTCGTAGCCACCCGCGCGGGTCAGTTCCAGCACGTCGACGACTTCGGGCACGGCGCCTCTCCTGTTTCGCGGATCACTGCCGGAAGGTGCATCGGAATTCCCGGCGCGGCGTAACGGCTCGTTATGATTTCGCAACGGTTGTAACGCCGGAGTGGTCCGTGACGAGAAATGCGCAGTGCGCCATGTCGGCGCCACGATTTTCTCCGAGGACTGCACATGACTGCTACCGCGCCCGGCCGTGGCCGGCGTCCACCCCGTTGGCTGCTCGTGACTCTCGGCGTGCTGGGGGTGCTGTTCGTGATCGGGGCGATCTTCGGCCCGGACTCACCCCCGACGACACCGACCGCCGCGGCCCCGCCGCCTTCGACGACGGTCACGAGCACGACGACGTCGACGAGCGCGGCGCCGCCGGTCGAGGTCTACACGGTGGTGCGGGTGGTCGACGCGGGCACCGTCGAGGTGGCGGATGCCAGGGGGACGCGGCAGACGGTCCGGGTGCAGGGGGTGAAGGCGCCGGTCGCGGGCTGTTTCACGGCGGAGGCCACGGGCTGGGCGACGAACATGCTGGCTAACCAGCAGGTGACGTTGGCCGAGGTGAGCGAGGCGGGTGTGGCTGCGTCGCTGCGGCTGAACAACGCGACGGACTACGCCGATGCGGTGATCGGCGCCGGTTACGCGAGGGCGGCGGACGGTGCGGTCGCAGCGCTGCGCTCGGCGGAGGACAGGGCGCGGACGGCGGTGGCGGGCCTGTGGGGACCGCCCTGCAACGGCGACATCGACCACCCCGCGCCGGTCGTCGCCCCGGTCACGCCCGCACCGGCGCCTGCCCCGGCCCCCGCCCCTGCCCCTGCCCCGACGAAGGCGAAGGCGACGACGCCGCGGCAGGCGGTCCCGGAGCCGACGGAGGAGACGGAGTCGCACAGCGGCGGCGGCAGCCCGTACTACCCGAACTGCGCGGCCGCGAGGGCGGCCGGCGTGGCCCCCCTGTACCGCGGCGAGCCAGGCTACAGCTCCAAACTGGACCGCGACGGAGACGGCGTGGCCTGCGAGTAGCGACGAAGGGTTGCTTTGCGGCGGATGGCGCTGGCCGTCCGCCGCGGGGCGGTTCGGGGTTGGGGGTGGGTGTGGATGGCGATGTCGCTGGGCCGTTTCGGGGCGGGCGCGCCACTACGTCGCGCAGCTCGCCGCCGCCCACCCGCCGCGATGCACCCTGTCGCCCACGTACCCCGGCCGCGCCGCTTCGCCGAGCCGCGCCGCCGAGCTGCGCCGCTCCGCTCCGCCGCGCC
>NZ_BAABIB010000065.1:0-16311 GCF_039542405.1 Amycolatopsis dongchuanensis | reverse complement strand
GCGGCTGCCCCTCAAAGTGATCCACCGGTATCAGGCGACGGGATGATCACCCAACTCTTAGGCTTGCGTCAGAGTCGCAACTCCCGCGCGATGACCATCCGCTGGATCTGGTTCGTCCCCTCGAAGATCTGGGGGACCTTGGCCTCGCGCATGTACCGCTCGACCGGGAAGTCACGCGTGTACCCCGCACCGCCCAGCACCTGCACGGCGTCCGTGGTCACCTTCATCGCGGTGTCGGTCGCCACGAGCTTCGCGATCGAGGCCTGGCGGCGGAACGACATGCCCCGGTCGCGGCGGCGGGCGGCGTCCAGATACGTGGCGCGGGCCGAGTCGACCGCTGCCGCCATGTCGGCCAGCAGGAACTCCAGCCCCTGGAACTCGATGATCAGCTTGCCGAACTGGCTGCGGCCCTTCGCGTACGCCACCGCCTCGTCGAGGGCCGCCTGTGCCAGACCCACCGCGCACGCGGCGATACCGAGGCGTCCTGAGTCCAAAGAGGACAGAGCGATCCGCAGACCCGCGCCTTCCTGGCCGATCAACCGGTCCGCGTCAACCCGGGCGTCGGAGAAGATCATCTGTGCGGTGGTGGACCCGGTGAGGCCCATTTTCCGCTCGGGAGGCGCCGCGGTGAGTCCCGGCGTCGAGGAGTCCACCAGCAGGCACGAGATCGCGTCGTCCCCGGTGCGGACCATCGTCGTGTAGAAGTCCGCCTCGCCGCCGTGCGTGATCCACGCCTTGGTGCCGTTGACGACGTACGCGTCGCCGTCCAGCCGCGCCCGCGTCGACAGCGCCCCCGCGTCGGAACCCGCGTGCGACTCCGACAGCGCGTACGCCCCCAGCAGCTCGCCCTCCAGCATCGACGGCAGCCACCGGTCCCGCTGCTCGTCCGTGCCGTGGTGCGCGAGCGCGAAGCACGACATCGTGTGCACCGACAGCCCCACGCCGACCGACATCCACGCGGCCGCGACCTCTTCGAGCACCTGCAGGTACACCTCGTACGGCACCTCGCCGCCGCCCCAGCGCTCCGAGTACGGCAACCCCAGCAGGCCCGCCTTGCCGAGCGTGCGGAACTGCTCCCGCGGGAACCGCGCCGCCTCCTCGTACTCCGCGGCCCGCGGCTTCAGCTCCTCACGCGCCAGCTCGGTGGCCAGCGCGAGCAGGTCCCGCGACTCCTGATCCGGCAACAGCCGCTCGACGGGCATGACGGCCTCCACGACGTGTACGCAAAGCAGTACTCTATAACCAAGTACAGTACAGCACATACGGTGTCCGAATGGCAGACCGCGTTCCGCTGCGTCCTCCGGGGAGCCGTCAGCTGACGGCCCGGCAGCGTGCCCTGCTCGCCGAGCTGGAGGAGTTGTTCCTGGCCGAGGGGTTCGTCCAGTTCACGCTCGACGACCTCGCGGCGAAGATGCACTGCTCGAAGTCCACCCTCTACGCGCTCGCGCCCAGCAAGGAGCAGCTCGCCGTCCGCGTCGTGGCCCACTTCTTCAAGGGCGCGGCGGACGTGCTGGAGACGCGGATCGCGGACCTGACCGACGCGCGCGAGATCATCGGCAGCTACCTCGCCGGCATCTCCGAGTACCTGCACCGCGCGTCGCCCGCCTTCATGCGGGACATCAACGACTTCGCGCCCGCGCGGGCGGCCTACGAGATGAACAGCCGCGCCGCCGCCGCGCGGATCCGCAGCTTCATCGCCCGCGGTGTCGAGGACGGGGTGTTCCGCGACGTGCACGCCACGCTCATCGCGGAGATGGCGGCCGTGCTCGTCGAGGCCATCCAGACGGGCGTCGTCGGCTCGCGCACGGGGGTCTCCGACGCCGAGGCCTTCACGGCGCTGTCCGAGCTGCTGCTCGGGGGCCTGGCGTCCCGGGGATGACAGGAAGGGACAGATCCGGCTCGGCCTGCCGGTTCCCGGGTTAGCATGCCCGTGTGATCGTGGTGGGTGGCGAGGCGCTGGTCGACCTGGTGCCGGGGAATTCCGAAGTGGACGGTGGGCTGACCGCGCTGGAGCCGAGGCTCGGCGGTGGCCCGTACAACGTGGCGCTCGCCGCCGCGCGGCTGGGGGCGCCGACGGCCTTCCTGTCCCGCATCTCGGCCGACCGGTTCGGCCAGGCGCTCCGGCAGCGCCTCACCGACTCGTATGTCGATATATCGATGGTGCAGGACGGGCCGGAGCCCACCACGCTGGCGGTCGTCGCGCTCGACGAGCACGGCTCCGCCAGCTACACCTTCTACACCGAGGGCACCGCCGACCGGCTCGTGGCCGACCCCGGACCGCTGTCCGCCGAGGTCCGCATCCTCTGCGTGGGCACCCTCGGCCTGGTGCTGGAGCCCGGCGCGACGACGTACGAAACGCTCCTGCGCCGCGAGTCGGCGCGGGGCGTGCTCACCGCGCTCGACCCGAACATCCGCGCGGCGCTCATCCCCGACGCCGACGCGTACCGCGAGCGGTTCCTCTCGTGGCTGCCCGACGTGCGGCTGCTGAAGCTCTCCGTGGAGGACGCCGCGTGGCTCGCCGGGGGTGCCGACCCGATCACCGCCGCGAAGGGCTGGCTCGACGCCGGCGTGGACGCGGTCGTGCTCACCCAGGGTGCCGACGGAATCGCGGTGCACACCGCCGCGCACGAGGTTTTCGTGCCCTCCGCGCCCGCCCGGCTGGTCGACACGATCGGTGCCGGCGACACCGTGCAGGGCGCGCTGCTGGCTTGGCTGCACGAGCGGGGTGTGGGCGCGGTCACGCAGCTCGACGCCGCCGACTGGGAGGCCGCGCTGGGCTACGCGGCCCGCGCCGCGGCGATCACCGTCTCCCGGAGCGGGGCGGAACCCCCGACGGCCGCGGAAATGGTGTGAATCTGATCCCAACGGTTTGCTCTGGGTAACACAATGGCTGCGCGAAACCCCGTGATTCGACTAGCGTAAGAGGTGAATTCATACCCCAGCGGGGCGGTGTGCGGCGAGACCCCCAAGCGGTCACGCACGAACAAATGGCCGCCTGTGCGACCTGCAGGCGCCGCCGACCCGTGTGACCGTGAGAGGGACTTGCATGTCCGACGCGACTGCGGCGTCCGGCGGCAGCACGGTATCGCTGCGCCTGCCGACCGGCGAGCACGAACTCAAGGTAGTCAACGCCGTCGAGGGCGCTCCCGGTATCGAACTGGGGAAGCTGCTGGCGCAGACGGGGTACATCACCTACGACCCCGGCTTCGTCAACACCGGGTCCACCTCCTCGGCCATCACCTACATCGACGGTGACGCGGGCATCCTGCGCTACCGCGGCTACCCGATCGAGCAGCTGGCCGAGAACTCGACCTTCATCGAGGTCTCGTACCTGCTGATCTACGGCGAGCTGCCCACCCAGGCCCAGCTCGAGGACTTCACGCAGAAGATCAACCGGCACACCCTGCTGCACGAGGACCTGAAGCGGTTCTTCGACGGCTTCCCGCGTGACGCGCACCCGATGCCGGTGCTCTCCAGCGCGGTGTCCGCGCTGTCCACCTTCTACCAGGACTCGCTCAACCCGTTCGACGAACCGAACGTCGAGCTGTCCACCGTGCGCCTGCTCGCCAAGGTGCCGACGCTGGCCGCCTACGCGTACAAGAAGTCGATCGGCCAGCCGTTCCTGTACCCGGACAACTCGCTCGGCCTGGTGGAGAACTTCCTCCGGATGACCTTCGGGCTGCCGGCCGAGCCGTACGAGGTCGACCCCGACGTCGCCAAGGCGCTCGACCTGCTGTTCATCCTGCACGCCGACCACGAGCAGAACTGCTCGACCTCGACTGTCCGCCTGGTCGGCTCGTCCGAGGCGAACCTGTTCGCGAGCATCTCGGCCGGTATCAACGCCCTGTTCGGCCCGCTGCACGGCGGCGCGAACAGCGCGGTGCTGGAGATGCTGGAGGGCATCAAGGCCGACGGCGGCGACGTGTCGAACTTCGTCAACCGCGTGAAGAACAAGGAGAAGGGTGTCCGCCTGATGGGCTTCGGGCACCGGGTCTACAAGAACTACGACCCGCGCGCGAAGATCATCAAGGCGACGGCGGACCAGATCCTGAACAAGCTGGGCGTCAACGACCAGCTGCTGGACATCGCGAAGACGCTCGAAGAGACCGCGCTGTCGGACGACTACTTCGTCGAGCGGAAGCTGTACCCGAACGTCGACTTCTACACCGGTCTGATCTACCGGGCGCTCGGCTTCCCGACGAAGTTCTTCACCGTCCTGTTCGCGCTCGGCCGGCTGCCCGGCTGGATCGCGCACTGGCGCGAGATGATCAACGACCCGGCCACCAAGATCGGCCGGCCGCGCCAGATCTACACCGGCGAGAAGGAGCGGGACTACGTCCGCATCTCCGAGCGCTGAGTAGAGCCGAAATCGGGCGCCTTCCCCGCCGGGGAGGCGCCTTTTTTCGTCGCCGGGCTTGCCGACCGAAGTGGACGGACGAGTGCGTGCGGGACGGTTGAGCGGGGTGGCCGGGTCGTCGACCACCCCGCCGGAGTCGATCAGCCGCCAGGCCAAGTGCGGGGACCTTGCGGCGCCCGATGAGCCGAGCACCATCGCCGCGAGCCGGGCTGACCAGCGGCACGACCTCGACGCTCGTGTCGGCGGGCGGGTTCAGCCCGACGGCGTAGGCCGCACCGGCAGTGGCCTCGCTCGCCGGACCGGGCGTGGGGAGCCCGGCAGCCGGAACAGGCGAACGGAGCCCCGGGTGTCAGCCGCGGAGAGCCGTCATCAGCTTGAGCCTGCTGCCCGTGTGCAGCACGGCGTTGCGGTAGACGCGGCTGCCCAGCCAGGTCAGCAGCGCACCCAGCGCGACCGTGAGCACGAGCGACAGCCCGACCTCCCAGCCCGGCGCGGAACCGGCCGCCATCCGGCCCGGCATCAGGATCGGCGAGAACAGCGGGACCAGCGACAGCACCCGCCCCAGCGCGCCGTCCGGGCTCTGCAGCAGCACGTTGAACCCGACGACGAACCCGAGCGTGAGCACCATCGTCACCGGCGTGATCACCGAAGCCGCGTCCTCCTGGCGCGACACGAGCGAGCCCGCCGCCGCGTACACCGTGGCGTAGAGGAAGAACCCGACGACGTACCAGACCACGCCCCACGCCGCGGTACCGGTCGCCACGCCGGACAGCGTCAGCACGCCCGTGCCGCCCGCCATCGCGAGCCCGACCGCCGCGAGGATCACGATCTGCACCAGCCCGACGAGCCCCAGCCCGAGCACCTTGCCGAGCATCAGCTGCCACGGCCGCACGGTCGACAGCAGGATCTCCACGACCCTGCTGGCCTTCTCCTCGATCACGCCCTGCGCCACGAACGCGCCGTAGGTCTGGATGCCGAAGAACAACAGGAACACCGTGATCAGGCCGATCGCCAGCCGCTGCCCGCGCTCGGGGTCCGGCGGTTCGAGCGGGTTGAGCGTCACCTTGGCCGAGTCGACCTCACGCATCACCTGCGCCGGGTCCAGGTCGGCCTCCACGAGCTTCGCGTCGAGCACCTGCTGCCGTGCGATCCCGTTCAGCACCGCCTGCAGCTGGGAGTCCAAATCGGACTTGACGAACACCTGCAGCGCGGCCGCGTTCCCGGAGACGAGCACGTCGAGGTCCCCGTTGCGGACCTCCTCCTGGCCCTGCTCCAGATCCGGCACCGTCCTGGTCTGGACCTCCTGGCCGGTCTGTGCCGCGGCCGCCGACAGCTGCTGCGCTATCCCGGTCGCCTGGCCGGTGAGGCCCACGGTCGACTTGCTCGCGTTGCCGATCAGCGTCGCCTGCAGCAGCAGGTAACCGCCGAGGACGAGCAGGATGACGAGCGTCCCGACGTAGAACGACCGGGCCCGCAGCCGGGTGTTCAGCTCGCGCCGGGCGACCAGTCCCACGGCCTTCAACGGTGGCAACGCGCTGGGCGCGGTCATCGGTCTCCCCCCGAAACGGTGGTGCGGAACAACTCGGTCAGCGACGGGCGCTCGTGGTGGAACTCGTGCACCGGGCCGGTCGCGAGCGCGGCGTTGAGCACGGGCTGGTCGTCGGTGCCCGGCTCCAGTTCCAGCACGGTCTTCCCCGGCTCGTCGGACAGCACCCGCACACCGTCGAGGTCCACGGCCCAGCCCGGCTCCGCCCCGGGAGCCCGCACGACGAGCCGCGAAGCCGCGTTCGCGGTCAGCTCGTCCACGCTGCCGGTCGCCACCATCCGTCCACTTCGGATGATCCCGATGCGGTCGCAGAGCCGCTCGACGAGATCGAGCTGGTGGCTGGAGAACACGACAGGCACGCCGCTCGCGGCCTTTTCCTTGAGCACCGCGCTCATCACGTCCACCGCGATCGGGTCCAGGCCCGAGAACGGCTCGTCGAGCACGAGCACCGCGGGGTCGTGCACCAGGGCGGCCGCCAGCTGGACGCGTTGCTGGTTGCCGAGGCTGAGCTTCTGCACCTCGTCGAGACGCCGCTCGCCGAGGCCGAGCCTGCTGATCCAGTTCTCCGCGCTGCGATGGGCTTCGCTCGTGCTGAGCCCGTGCAGTTCGGCGAGGTACACGAGCTGGTCGAGCACCTTCATCTTCGGGTACAGCCCGCGTTCCTCCGGCATGTAGCCGATCCTGGTGCGCATCCGCGCGGTGATCGGCTCGCCGCCGAAGCGGACCTCGCCTGAGTCGGCGGCGAGCACGCCGAGCGCGATGCGCATCGCCGTGGTCTTCCCGGCGCCGTTGCTGCCGACGAAGCCGAACAGCTCGCCGGCGCGCACGTCGAACGAGACGCCGGCGAGCGCGACCGTGTCGCCGTAGCGTTTGGCCACCTGGTCGAGTTCCAGGTCGGGCAAGGGAATCAATCCTCCGTGACGTCGTCGGGGAGCGTCCAGCCGAGCAGGACGGTGGGCACGGACGTGCCGAGCAGCAGCAGTGCCGCCAGCATGAAACCGCCGCGCGAGGCGGCGTCGGGCCGGCCGGTGATCGCGATGAGGTAGCACACCGCCGCGATCATCAACACGACCAGCACCTGGTAGCCGACGTAAGTGACGCGGTGGCGCCATTCCCGCTCGCGCTCGTCGAGCAGGGCCGGAAACGAGCTGGACATCTTGCCGGTCAGGATGCGCAGCAACACGAACGCCACCAGCCACACCAGGTAACCAAGGCACCACAAGCCGGTGAAAACGAGGTCGCGCCGCCAGAGCGCCGCGATCGCGACCATCGCCGAACCGCTGACGACGAGCATCACCGCCAGCGCTCGCCGGTGCTTCCTCGTGCGCCAGCCCGGTAATCGCCGTGCGCGTCGGCGTTCGCGTTCTTCGAGGTGCGCGTAGAACGCCTCCCTGCTCCTGGCGAACACCACGGTCATCCCTCCCCCTTGCGGTAGACCTGTGTGGACAGTGGCGGGAACGGCTGCCGGTTGAACACCGCTTCGACCGGCAGGCCGAACACGTCGCAGATGCGCAGCGCGAGGTCGAGGCTCGGGTAGTGGTCCCCCCGTTCCAGCGCGCCGATGGTCTGCGGGTTGACCTCGACGGCCTCCGCGAGCGCGGCGCGGCTCATCCCGCGCTCCGCCCGCAGCACCTGGAGCCGGTTGTAGATCGGCAGCTCTTTGCCCCGTCTCACCGGACTCATGCAACATACTGTTGCAAAAACCCAACGGGACGGCAAGCAGTTTTTCCGGATCGCCGTCCCGTGCTTCAGGGGCGCAGCGCGGCGTCCAGGTGGTTCGCCATCTCGTTCAGCACCGCCTTCGGGTCCAGGTCCCGCGTCGCCGCCCGCAGCGACAGGACAAAGGTCTGGACCACTAGCATCACGACCCGCGCCTGCGCCGGCAGGTCGCCGTCCCGGATGGACCCGTCCGCCCGGCCGGCTTCGAGGTGCTCGCGCACGACCTGCTCGCCGACGCGCTGCGTGCCGCCGAGGCGGTCCACCATGTACGGCAGCAGCAGTTCCGTGTCGACGTCGATGACCGTGCGCATCAGGTCGTCGGCGTTGAGCAGGCGCACTGCCGCGACCGCGCTGCGCACGAGCCGTTGCCGCGCGGTCTGCGCACCCGCGCCCTCGGCGCTCGCGCGGTGCAGCAACGCACCGAACTCCCGGGTCATCAGGGCGGACAGCACGCTCCGCACGTCCGGGAACCGCCGGTACAGCGTCATCCGGCTGACCTTCGCCGTGCGCGCGATTTCCGCGAGCGTCGCCCGTTTCAGCCCGACGGCGAGCACGCACTGCCTCGCCGCGTCGAGCAGCACGTCGTCCGAGACACGGGTCGTGGTCTGCCGGGAACGCGCGTGCGCGAGGCTCGATGCGCGTGCAGATGAACGTGCATTCCCCCCGGAGGACTCGGAAGACAGTGGGCGGTACTGTCCGAACGCAGTGTGACCGTCATCGTCCATGTGTCACCGTGCCCTCTTCACGTTTCAGGCGCGCGATATTAGACGATCACGGTGTCTGTCGCCCGTGAGGGTGGTCAGCCGAACTCGACGACGCTCCGCAGGACCTCTCCCTTGTGCATCCGCTCGAAGGCGTGCTCCACACCGTCCACCGCGATCCGCTCGGTCACGAACTTGTCCAGCGGCAGCCTGCCCTGCAGGTAGAGGTCCACCAGCATCGGGAAATCACGCGAGGGCAGGCAGTCGCCGTACCACGAGGACTTCAGCGAGCCACCACGCGAGAAGAAGTCGATGAGCGGCACGTCGTCCAGCCGCATGTCGGGCGTGGGCACCCCGACCAGCACGACGGTGCCCGCCAGGTCGCGCCCGTAGAACGCCTGCTTCCACGTCTCCGGCCTGCCCACGGCGTCGATCACGACGTCGGCACCGAACGACTCGGTGAGGTCCTGGATCGCCTCGACCACTTCGTCCTGCGACTTCCCGCGCGAGTTGAGCGTGTGCGTCGCGCCGAAGCCCTTGGCCCACTCCAGTTTCCGGTCGTCGGTGTCGATCGCGATGACCTTCCGCGCGCCCGCGAGGTGCGCACCGGCGATGGCCGCGTCCCCGACACCACCGCACCCGATCACCGCGACGGTGTCCCCGCGCCCGACCGCGCCGGTGTTGATCGCCGCGCCGATCCCGGCCATCACACCGCAGCCCAGCAGCCCCGCGACCGCGGGTTCGGCGGCCGGGTCGACCTTCGTGCACTGCCCGGCGTGCACGAGCGTCTTCTCCAGGAAGGCGCCGATGCCCAGCGCCGGCGTGAGCTTCGTGCCGTCGGTCAGCGTCATCGCCTGCGCGGCGTTGTGGGTGTTGAAGCAGTACCACGGCTTGCCGCGGCGGCACGCGCGGCAGACGCCGCACACCGCACGCCAGTTCAGGATCACGTAGTCACCGGGCGCGAGGTCCGTGACGCCCTCGCCGACCTGCTCGACGAACCCCGCGGCCTCGTGGCCCAGCAGGAAGGGGAACTCGTCGTTGATCCCGCCCTCGCGGTAGTGCAGGTCCGTGTGGCACACCCCGCACGCCTTGACGGACACCACCGCCTCGCCCGGACCGGGGTCGGGTACGACGACCGTCTCCAGCGAGACCGGCTCACCCTTCGCGCGGGACACGACTCCCTGGACCTCGTGCGGCATCTGCGACCACCTTCCTCGCTGTTCGCTCCTCCCGCAGCTTGCCAGAAAACATGCGCATGTGGCGACGTGTCACGGTGTGATGAGGTAGGCGATGCCACCGGAACCGCTCGCCACGGAACCGTCCGCCGTGTAGCGCTTCGTCCGCTGCCACACGGTCTCGAACTGCGCGCGCTTGTACACCGTGCGCACGTTGGCGTTGCTGTTCGCGGCCGGGTCGTTGGTGATCACGTCGCCGTTCTCCGTGAACCCGATGACGACCATGATGTGCCCCGACGTGCCGTAGCCGGCGTTGTCGAGCTCGTCCGCGCGGAACGACAGCGACGTGATCACCGGGATGCCGCGGGCGATGTAGCCCTCCAGCTCGGCGAGCGAGTGCAGGCGCGTGATGTGCCCGCGCAGCCCGAACTCCGCGGCGTAGGCGGTGTTGAACGGCCAGTTGCCGGTGCCCTCGTAGGAGTAGTCGTAGGTCTGGCGGGCCGCGTAGTCGACCGTGCGGTCCACGTAGTCGGCGGGGATCCAGGACAGCTGTTCCTCGCTGGGGCGGCGTCCCCAGTACTCGACGACCATCTCCGTCGCGGTGGGGCTGCACCAGTTCTCGCCGCCACCACCGTACTCCGGGAAGTGTCCTTTGTGGAGGTTCTGCGCATACGGCGGGACGGGCAGTTCGACACCCCTCGCGCGGCCCGGCGGTGACACGGGCACCTCGAACCGGTCGGGCACGTACGACGTCATCGCGCCGAGCGAGCGCACCGTCGGCGCCTGGGCGCCGGGTTCGCGGTAGAGCGTGAGCCGCAGGCGGTAGGACCGCAGCGTCACGCCGGGTTTGGTGACCAGCGTGTCGACGTCCACCTTCGCGTTCGCGTCGTCCTGCCCGTCGACGCTGGTGCGCTTGAACTCCGTGTCGTCGCTCGCCCAGCGGCCCAGCACGTACCACGCCGTCTCGGCGCCGGCGTTCGTCTCGCCCTGCGCCTCGACCTGCAGCCACGTGTGCGGCGGGGTCTGCGCGTTCCAGGACGCGATGAGCTGCGTCGCGCCGAAGCCGGGCCGGTGGACGGGGGAGGTCCACCGCTCGTACTCGTACGTGCGGCCGCCGAAGCTGGTCGTGCCCGCGGGACGCGCCTGCGGGTGGTGCCATTCCCGGTAGTCGACGGCCTCGTCGGCGCGGCCGGGCACCGCGCCGGCTGGAACTGCGGTCACCGTGGTCATGATCGCGATCGCGAGCACGATGAGCAAGCGACTGGCGCGAGTGCGGGTCATCGGGAAATTGTCCCGCCGGACGGCTTTCCGGTGAAGCTTTTCCTTACGAAAGTACTGCCTGCGTCTGCGTCACCTTCGCCACGAGCTTGTCCGCGTCGTCCCGGATCTCCGTTTCCACGACGACCACCGTGCGGCCGGTGTGCAACGGGCGGGCGGTCGCGGTCGCGTACCCCTCCCGCACGGCGCGCAGGAAGTTCGTCTTCGACTCGATGGTCGTCGTGCCCTTCGCGCCGTCCGGCAGGTTCAGGAACGCGCACACCGCGGCCGTCGCGTCCGCGAGGGACATCAGCACGCCCCCGTGCAGGACACCGCCCAGCGTGCAGAGGGAGTCCTCCCACGCCAGGCGAGCCCGCACGACCTCACGGCCGTGCTCCAGCACCTCGACACCCAGCCGCTCGGTGAACGGCATGGTCTTGTGGAACAGCGCAGTACCCTCGTCGTCCATTCCCGTCAGGGTACGACAGCTCGCACTGTCGAGGCTGATGTCCGGCACGACGCCGCACGTGTCGCAGACGTCCCGGGCTCGCGGATGCCGGGCGGGTGCGAGGGGACTACGCCACCTCGGCCCAGGCGGCCACGAGGTCGGCCGTCCAGGCCGTCGCCTCAGCCGCCCTGAACTCTTCGGCCAGGCGGCCTTCCAGGTCGTCGATGGCGGCTTCGGCCTCGCTGACCAGACCGTGTGCGACCGCCAGCGGCAGGACGCTGCGCGCCGTGGCCGCGAAGTACCCGGGCATCGCCGAATCGGCCAGGCCGCCCGCGCCGGCGGCGGCGATGCCGCGCACCGGCAGGCCGGCTGCCGTGAGGATGGAGGAGACCCGATCGCCCGTGTCCGGGTCGGCGCCCCCGCTGCGGACCGCCTCGAAAACCCACTGCGCGGTCTTGGTGAGCAACGGGGTCGGGGGCACCGACCGGCACCGGGAAAGGACGCACTCCTGGAAGGTCACCATGCCTCCGGGCCGGACATGGTGGCTGAGTGCGCGCACGGTCTCGGCAGGCTCCGGCAGGTGCATCAGGATCAGCCGGCCCGCCAGCGCGTCGACGGGCTCGTCCAGCCGCAACTCCCGCAAGTCCGCCTGCATGAACGACACGTTGCTCAGTCCGGCTTCGTCCGCGCGGGTCGCGGCCACGTCGAGCACGGCCGCGTCGACATCGACGCCGAGCACCGATCCGGCCGGGCCCACGATCCCGGAGAGCAACCGGCTCACGTCCCCCGCGCCGCAGCCGACGTCGAGCACTCGCATTCCCGGCGCGATGCCGGCGAGCCGGAACAGGTGCGCACTGTGCTCGGCGAAGATGTCCCCCTGCACCCGCAGCCGTTCGGTCTCCGCTGTGTTGCGGCCCATCACGTACTCGTCGGTCATGCGGCCAGTCTCGCCTGCCGCGGGCCCACCGGACAGGGCAGGCAAACGAAAAGGTATTGAGACCGGTCCCTTTGGGTAGCGGCCTTACGAGGAGGTCCTCCCGGTCGGGCAGCCTGGAGGCCTGCCCCGACCAGGAGGCGATGTGGGAATCACGAAAACGCGAAAGTCGTCGGATCGTGGTCCATCAGAAGTGCTTCACGTCCAGCTTGCCCTCGGAGTTCAGCGCCCGCAGGCGCTTCTTGTCGAACTTGCCGACGCTCGTCTTCGGGACCTCCTCGATGAAGGTCCAGTGCTCGGGCAGCTGCCACTTCGCGACCTTGTCCGCGAGGAAGTCCCGCAGCTCCTCCGCCGTCACCTCCTGGCCCTGGCGCACGACGACCGCGACCAGCGGGCGCTCGTCCCACTTCTCGTCGGGCACGCCGATCACCGCGGCCTCGGCCACCGCCGGGTGGCCCATCACGGCGTTCTCCAGGTCCACCGAGGAGATCCACTCACCGCCGGACTTGATGACGTCCTTCGAGCGGTCGGTGAGCGTGAGGTAGCCGTCCGGGCTGATCTTGCCGACGTCGCCGGTGCGCAGCCAGCCGTCGTGGAACTTGCCCGGGTCCACCGACTCGCCGCCGTAGTAGGACGCCGCGACCCACGGCCCCCGCACCTCCAGCTCGCCGACGGACTCGTTGTCCCACGGCAGTTCCTGGCCGTCGTCGCCGATGAGCCGGGCCGTGACGCCGGCCGGGAAGCGGCCCTGGGTGTAGCGGTAGGCCCAGGCCTGCTCGCCCGTCGCCGACTTCGGCGGCCGGGCCACGCTGCCCAGCGGGGACGTCTCCGTCATGCCCCACGCGTGCAGGATGGGGACGTCGTAGCGCTCCTGGAAGGCGTGCATGAGCGACGGCGGGGCGGCCGACCCACCGACGACGACCTCGCGCAGGTGCGAGATGTCCTGCGGGTTCGCGTCGAGGTGCTGCAGCAGGCCCTGCCAGATCGTCGGCACGGCACCGGCGAAGGTCGGCTTCTCGGCGGCGAGCAGCTGGGCGATCGGGGCGGGCTGGAGGAACCGGTCCGGCAGCACGAGCGACGCGCCGATCATCAGCGCCGCGTACGGCAGGCCCCACGCCATCGCGTGGAACATCGGCACGATCGCGAGCGCCTTGTCGTCCTCGGCCAGCCGCATGCTGTCGGTCATGCAGACCTGCATCGAGTGCAGCCAGATCGACCGGTGCGAGTACGCGACACCCTTCGGGTCACCGGTCGTGCCCGACGTGTAACACATCGCGGCCGTCGACCGCTCGTCCACCTCGGGCCAGTCGAAGGTGTCCGGCTGGGCGGCGAGCAGTTCGTCGTAGGAGTGCACCTCGACGCCGTCCGGCGCCTGGAGCGTCGACGCGTCACCGTTCGCGACGATGACGTGACGGACGGTCTTCAACTGGGGGAGCTGCTTGGCCAGCAGCGGGACCAGGGTGCCGTCGACGAGCACGACCTGGTCCTCGGCGTGGTTGGCGACGAACGCCAGCTGCTCCGGGAACAACCGGATGTTGAGGGTGTGCAGCACCGCGCCCATGGCCGGGATCGCGCAGTAGGCGGCCATGTGCTCCGCGTTGTTCCACATGAAGGTGCCGACGCGCTGGTCCCCCGTGATACCGAGGCCGCGCAGCGCGTTGGCCAGCCGGGCGGACCGTTTGCCCAGGTCGGCGAAGGTCTGCCGGCGGGCGCCGGATTCGGTCCAGGTCACGATTTCGCTCGCGGCGTGCACTGTGCTGGCGTGGCGCAGCAGGGTGCCGATGGAGAGGTGTCCGTCCTGCATCGTGCTGAGCATGGGGCTACTCCCGGGCGGCTCGGTTCGACGGTGAACAGCGGTTGCTCGAACTGTATGTGGTAGATCGTGCTGCCCGCCACAACCGCGTGACCCCTCCCCGACCGGGCGAGACCGCGCGTGTCGATTTCGCGGCATCGGCCCAGGTGGCGTTTACTGAGGCCGTGGACCAGACGGCCTGGCCAGCGCTTGCTCGTGCAAGCACAAAGCTGGGTGCCCGGTCGTCGCCGCGAGAGCGGACATCCGATACAGGAAGGACAAGTACGTTGGCTCTGCCTACGTTGACCCCGGAGCAGCGTGCGGAAGCTCTGGCCAAGGCGGCTGAGGCTCGCAAGGCGCGTTCCGAGCTGCTCGCCTCCATCAAGTCCGGCCAGCAGAGCATCGACAAGGTGCTGCTGAAGGCCAAGGAGGACAAGACCATCGGCAAGACGAAGGTCACGCAGCTGCTGAAGGCCGTCCCCGGGCTCGGCGCCGTCAAGGTCGCGGCGCTGCTGGAGCAGGCCGGCATCGACCCGGACCGCCGCGCGGCCGGGCTCGGCGAGCGCCAGCGCGAAGCGCTCATCGACGCGCTGAAGTAAGGCCGTGCCGGTGGGCACGTGACGCGAGGCACTCCGCGCCACGTGCCCACCGAAGTGCGCCCACAATGGGGGTGTGGACACGCTCGCGGACTACCGGCCCGGCGATTTCTACTTCGGCACCTCGCGGCGCACCATCCTGGGCCGCGGGGCGAAGCGGACCTTCACCGACTCCGATGTGACGGCTCTGAGTGAGGCCGTCCCGGCCGCGCTGGAGCCGGGCTCCCTGGCTGTCGGCGTGCTGCCGTTCGACACGGCGGTCGCGCCCGGCCACCTCGTTCTTCCGGAGACCGTGCGGATCGCCGGTCCCGTCCAGCCCGCGCACCGGCTGCCCGTGGGGGCGCCGAGCGCCGTGCGGGCCGTGCCCGAGCCGGTCCGGCACGCCGAGGCCGTGGCGAGCGCCATCAAGATCCTCAAGGACGGCGGGTTGCGCAAGGTCGTACTGGCCCGCGCGCTCGACGTGGACTTCGACGGCGGCGTGTCGGTCGAGGCGATCCTGCACAACCTGGCCGCGGACAAGGCCGGTGCCTACACGTACGCTGCGGGCCTGCCCAGCGGCCGCAACCTCGTCGGTGCGACGCCCGAGCTGCTGTTGTCGCGGATCGGGGGGCAGGTGGTCTCCCACCCGCATGCCGGTTCCGCACCCCGGTCGGCGGACCCGGTGACGGACCGCGAGAACGCGGAGACGCTCGCGTCGTCCCGGAAGGACCACATCGAGCACGCGGTCCTGACCGAGGCGATCGTCGAGACGCTGCGGCCGTTCTGCCGTTCCCTGGACGTGCCCCGCGAGCCGTCCCTGGTCTCGACGCCGACGATGTGGCACCTCGGCACGGTGGTGACCGGCGAGCTCGTGGACAGGGACGTGACGGCCCTGCACCTCGCGGCCGCCCTGCACCCGACCCCGGCGATCTGCGGCACCCCGACCGAAGCCGCCCGGCAGCTGGTGGGCGAACTGGAGCCGTTCGACCGCGGGTACTACGCCGGGGCGGTCGGCTGGATGAACTCCGAGGGCGATGGGGAGTGGGCGGTGTCGATCCGGTGCGCCGAGGTGGCGGAGCGGTCCCTGCGGCTGTACGCCGGGGGCGGGATCGTCCCGGCGTCGGATCCCAAGGCCGAGCTGGATGAGACCTCGGCGAAGTTCCAGACCTTGTTGCGGGCCATGGGGTTGGAGTTGTAGGGGCCCAGCCCCAGATCCCACCCGAGAGTTGGGTGATCATCCCGTCGCCTGATACCGGTGGATCACTTTGAGGGGCAGCCGCAACCTTTTTGCTCGCTTGCGCTTGCCTTGCCAAGCTTGCGGCTGGTCCTCAAAGTGATATGCACAAACCGCAGGCGACGGGATGATCACTCAGCTCGACCACCCACCCCAGGTGAGATCCCTTTGGGCCTCGATCATCCTGGAGCCTGCCCGCCGGCGAGGCATTCTTTTTCTTTGGACTGGCTTCCTTGCTGGTCAAGTCGGGCACGGGGTCTCCCGGCGCTGGCGCGCCTGCTGAGCGGCCCCACCCCCGCCCCGATCTTTGAGTGTTCACGGCCGATCCGTCGCGTCAAGAGCGCCTTCGGCGTCCCTTCGGGATGGCTGCGCCACTCTTGACCCGGCGGATCGGCCGTAAGTGCGGCTGGGGATCGGGGCGGGGGTGGGTGTGGGCGGTGTGGCCGCTCGCTTCGCATCGACGGGTGCGGTGTGTGGGTGGTGGGGCCGCTCGCGTCGCGTTGCTGGGTTACCTAAGGGATGTCTCGTAACTCGTGTTGTGGTTGGTGGGGCTGGTGTTGCAGTCAGTCGGCG
>NZ_BAABIB010000064.1:0-32455 GCF_039542405.1 Amycolatopsis dongchuanensis | reverse complement strand
GCTCATCGTCATACCTCCTGCTCAGGAACCTACATAACCCCTGAGCCACAAAGTCTGACGCGCGACAGTCACCACGCAACCAAACCGGACCATAACCACCAAGCCACAGCCCATCCACACCCTCACACTGAGCGCCCTTGACGCGCCCGCCCCACCGTAAGACCCTCGCGCAGGAAGGGGCCCCAACCGCACCCGAAGGCCCGAACCCCCGAATCACTTCACCGCCAGTAGCTCCTCCCAGCACTGCAGGAAATCGCCATCCCCGGCGTGCGACCAAGCCCAGGCCGAACGGGCCGCGCTGGCCAGCTGGTCCCGGTCCTCCGAAGACGCCGACAGCGCCGCGTCCAGGCGGGACTCGACGTACCGGGCCAGCTCCCGGTACCCCATGTCCGGACGAAAGCGCGCATGGGTGTGGATCTCGCGGAACCCGGCCTGCTCGGCGTACGACGCGATGTGCTTGCCCGCGAACGGATCGCCGCCCGCGCGGCGGCGCAACAGGTAGTGCCCGCGCAGCGCGGCCACCACGTTCACGGTCTTCGGGCGCAGGCGTGCCCGACTCCAGTCCGAAGTGGACAGAGCGAGCGTGCCCCCGGGCCTGAGCACGCGGCGGATCTCCCGCAGCGCCTCGACCGGTCTGCCCAGGTGCTCGAACAACGCGTGCGCGAAAACCACGTCCACGCTCTCCGACGGCACGGGCAGCGCGTACACCGAGCCCGCGACGAAGTCCACAGTGGACTCTCGGAGGAACTGCCGCGGTTCCACGTCGACGCCGAGCACCCTGCCCTCACCGACGAGCGGCACGAAGCCCCTCGTGATGCTGCCCGGACCGCACCCGACGTCGAGCACCAGCATCCCCGGCCGCAGCGACCGCAGCAAGAAAGCGGCCCGGTCGCTCGCGCTGCGTGCCGACATCATCGACAGCACGTCATCGGAGAACCCGGGCGCGTATCCCTCCAGCACACGCCCACCGTACGGGCAGCACCTGGCAGGATCGAGGGGTGACCACTCAGCACCCGCCCGCCGTCATCCCCGACCGCCTCTTCGCCGATCCCGAGGCCGAGGCCCGCTGGCGCGCCCGCTTCCACGCCCCGCGCGTGTCCGTGCCGGACTGGGCCCTCGACGCGCCCGACGCGAACATCTACGTGTCGAACGCGAGCGGCGTCTGGGAGGTCTACGCCTGGAACCGCGCGACCGGCGAGCACCGCCAGGTCACGAACCGCCCCAACGGCACGCTCAGCGCCACCACCTCGCCGGACGGCGAGTCGGTCTGGTGGTTCGACGACACCGACGGCGACGAGTTCGGCTCGTGGGTGCGGGAGCCCTTCGCCGGTGGCCCGGCGGAACGCGCGCTGCCGGACGTGCACGACGGGTACCCGGCCGGGCTGGAGATCGGGCACCGGCTCATCGCCGTGGGTGTCTCGACCGACGACGGCAGCGAGCTGTTCGTGCACGTCGACGGCAAGACGGAACGCTTCTACGCCAGCAAGGACGACGCCGGCATCGCCGCGCTGTCCCGCGACGAGCGGCTGCTCGCGATCTCCCACTCCGAACACGGTGACTCCCGGCACCCGGCGGTCCGCGTGTACGCGACCGACGGCCTCACCACCGTCGCCGAGAAGTGGGACGGCGAGGGCAAGGGCCTGACCCCGCTGGAGTTCTCCCCGGTGTCCGGTGACGCGCGGCTGCTCGTGCTGCACGAACGCCGTGGCCGCGAGGAGCTGCTGATCTGGGACGTCGCGGCCGACACCGAGGAAGAGCTGTCGCTCGACCTGCCCGGCGAGGTCTCCGCCACCTGGTACCCGGCGGCGGACGCGCTGCTCGTCGTCCACTTCCACCAGGGCCGCAGCTCGCTGTACCGCTACGACCTCGGCACGGCCGAGCTGACCTCTTTGGACACCCCGAAGGGTCGGATCGGCGGGGCGAGCGTCCGCCCGGACGGCACGGTCGAGTACTCGTGGTCCAACGCCGCGCACCCGCCGGTGATCAGGGCACGCGCCCAGGACGGGACGGACACGGTGCTGCTGGCGCCGCCCGGCGAGCCGGCGCCGCCGTCCGCGCCGGTCGCCGACGCGTTCGTCGAGGGGCCGGGCGGGCGCGTGCACGCGCTCGTCGCGCGGCCGGTCAACGCGCCCGAGGGGCCGCTGCCGACCGTGTTCACCCTGCACGGCGGGCCGCACTCCGCGGACGAGGACCGCTTCTCGGCGTACCGGGCGGTGTGGCTGGACGCCGGGTTCGCCGTCGTCGAGGTCAACTACCGCGGGTCCACGGGCTACGGCTCGGCCTGGCGGGACGCGATCGAAGGCCGCCCCGGGCTGACCGAGCTGGAGGACGTCGCCGCGGTGCACGACTGGGCCGTCGACAGCGGGCTGGCCGACCCGGCGAAGTGCGTGGTCTCCGGCGGCTCGTGGGGCGGGTACCTGACGCTGCTCGCGATCGGCACGCAGCCGGAGCGCTGGGCGGCCGGGGTGGCCGCGGTGCCGGTCGCGGACTACGTCGCCGCGTACGAGGACGAGATGGAGCAGCTGCGGTCCTTCGACCGCGCGTTGTTCGGCGGCTCGCCGGAAACCGTGCCCGACGTGTACCGCGAGTGCTCGCCCCTCACGTACGTCGAAGCGGTCCGGGCGCCCGTGCTGGTGCTCGCGGGCGACAACGACCCGCGCTGCCCGATCCGGCAGATCGAGAACTACCTCGACCGGCTCGCCGAGCTTCAGCGGCCGTACGAGTTCTACCGGTACGACGCCGGGCACGGCTCGCTCGTCACCGCGGAGACCGTCAAGCAGACCGCGACCGAGGTGTACTTCGCGTTGCGGGCGCTGGAGAAGTGACGAAAAAGCCCCGCCGGGCGACCGGCGGGGCTTGCTCGTGACGCGGGGTCAGGCCTGCTGCGCCTGCCACATCCAGTGCGCCTCTTCGAGCGCACGGGTGATCTCGATCAGGAGGTCCTGGGTGACCAGGTCGCTCTTGTCGGTCTCGTCGATGCGCTTGCGCAGGCGCGCGATCTCCTCGGCGAGGATGTCGACGATCGCGGCGATGGTCGACTCGACGCTCTGCCAGTTGTCCGGGTAGTCGGGCAGACCCGAGCTCTCGACGACCGTCTTCGCCTTGCCGTTGGGCGAAACGCCGATCGCGTTGGCGCGCTCGGCCACCTCGTCCACGTAGTTGCGGGCGGTGGACACCAGCTCGTCGAGCTGCAGGTGCACGCTGCGGAAGTTCGAGCCCACCACGTTCCAGTGGGCCTGCTTCGCGATCAGCGAGAGGTCGATCAGGTCGACCAGCGTCGCCTGCAGGACGTTGCCGGTGACTTCCTTGTCGCTCTCCGGGAGCGGGCTCTTGATCGGAGAGTTCATGGCGGGACTTCCTCTCTGTCAGGAGGTCTTGGCGGTGACCTCGACCTCGATGTTGCCGCGGGTGGCTCGGGAGTACGGGCACACCTGATGTGCCTGCGCGACCAGCTCGTTCGCCTGCCCCTGCTCCAGCCCGGGCAGGTACGCCTCCAGTTTCACGGCGAGCCCGAAGGCGTCGCCGTCCTTGCCGATCGAAACCTCGGCGGTCACCGTGGAGTCGGTCAGCTTCACCTTCGCGCCGCGGGCGACGGCCTGCAACGCACCGTGGAAGCACGCCGAGTACCCCGCGGCGAACAGCTGCTCCGGGTTGGTGCGCTCACCGCCGGGTCCACCCATCTCCTTCGGCACCGCGAGCTGCTCGTCGATCACGCCGTCGGACGAGGTGACCTCGCCGTTGCGGCCGTCACCGCGCGCCGTCGCGACCGCCGTGTACACCACGTCGACCATCGTCGTCCGCACCTCCTGTCCCTGGGGGAATTCCAGCTTCCCACTGGGGACAACGATCCGCACGGGCGTCACCGTGCCGGGGCATGGCTGTTCTCACCACCGGGAATACCCGCACGCGCCCGTGGCGAACCCTTCAGCGGCGGCGGTCGCGAGCGAACTCGGTCACGTGCCGCCCGATGAGGCGGAGGGTGTTGACGACCTTCTCCTCCGACGCGCCGCCCGCCTCGTCGAACTTGACCTCCGCCGAGTTGATCGCGCCGCCGAGCGGCGTCGGCCAGCCGCGGAGGGCGTGCGTGATGGTGCGGAGCTGGTCGAGCGTCGTGACCGCGGCCTGCCAGCCGAAGGCGACGGCGATCAGACCGACGCCCCGGCCGTCGAGATACGGGCGGGTGTCGGGGCGCAGGTCCTCGAGGTAGTCCAGTGCGTTCTTGACCAGCCCGGACAGGGCGCCGTGGTACCCGGGCGAGACGATGATCAGCCCGTCCGCGCCGCGCACGGCTTCGACGAGCCGTTCCGCCTCGGGCGTCCGTTCGGGGATCCCGGAGTCGTAGAACGGCAGCACGAGTTCGCTGCCGGTGATCGCCTGGGTGCGCGCGCCCGCTTCCTCCGCTCCCGACAGCGCGATGCGCAGTGCGCGTTCGGACTGCGAGCCCGCGCGCAGGGAACCACCGATGCCGACGACGTTGATCACCGAGGAGGAAGTCACGCCTTCGAGGCTAACTCCTCTACTTAAGTGGAGGACCAGGATTTGGGACGGAGGCCCGGATCACAGCTGGCCCCGCTGCCTACTCGCCGGTAACCTCTCCAGTCATGGCGAACGTCCTCAGGTCCCGCATCGAAGCGGCCGGAGCCCAGCTGGTCTTCTCCCTGCCCCGTCCGCTGCGGCGGCTCATCGCGGGCCGCCCCATCCGCGTCGACGGGCAGGAACTCGCACTCGACGCCCAGCTGCTGCTGCGGCTGCAGCAGCTGGCGGGGGCCACGATGGCGAAGGAGACACCCGAGCTGGCGCGGCAGATGCTCGCCGAGTCAGCCCACCTCGTCAGCGGTCCGCCCATCGAGCCGATCGCGACGCGTGAACTGGTCATCCCCGACGAGCACGGCGGCGTGCCCGCGACCCTCTACACACCGGAAGGCCTGCCCGAGAACTCCGGGCTGCTGGTGTTCTTCCACGGTGGCGGCTGGGTGATCGGCACCCGGGCCAGCCACGACAACGCCGCTCGGTTCCTCGCCAAGCACGCGGGGGTGCGCGTGCTGTCGGTGGAGTACCGCCTCGCCCCCGAGCACCCGTTCCCGGCCGCGACGGAGGACGCGATCGCGGCCTTCGACTACGCCTACGCCAAGGCGAAGGACCTGGGCGCCGACCCGGAGCGCATCGCCGTGGGCGGGGACAGCGCGGGCGGCAACCTCGCGGCCGTCGTCTCGCAGGTGACCACGGGCCGCGGTGGCCCGTCGCCCGCCTTCCAGCTGCTGTTCTACCCCGGCGTCGACGCCTCCGTCCGGCGCCGGTCCCGTGAACTGTTCGGCAACGGCTTCTTCCTCACCGACACGGACATGACGTGGTTTCTGAACCACTACGCGCCGGAAGGTGTCGACCGGACCGACCCGCGCCTGTCCCCGTTGCTGGCGAAGGACTTCTCCGGCCAGCCGCCCGCGTACATCGCGACCGCGGGGTTCGACCCGCTGCGCGACGAGGGCGAGGCGTACGGCGAGAAGCTGCGCGAAGCCGGCGTGCCGGTGACCGTGAGCAGGCAGGCCGACCTGTTCCACGGCTACATCAACTTCCTCGGCATCGGCACCCGCTTCCGCGAGGCGACCGCGGAGGCCGCGGGTGCGCTGCGGGTCGGGCTTTCCGGGGTGAAGTGAAAAAACGGGGCCCGGCGTGTGCCGGGCCCCGTCCCCCCTCTTTTCGTTTGGTCTAGACCCCGGGCAGCGTGGGCGCTCCGGGCAGCGCGGGAGCCGACGGGACCGGCAGCGCGGGTACACCGCCCGGCAGCAGCGACATCGCCAGGCTCGTGACGGTCAGCAGCAGCGTCTTGACGAGGTTGTTGACCATGTCCAGCGGGGCGGGCAGGTCGGGCAGCGTCGGCACGGCGGGCAGCTGGCGGGCGGTGTCGGCCTGTGCCGGGTCGGCGAGGATCCGGCTGGTCTCCGTCGCCTGGTCGTTCGCGGTCGCGGCCGTCTGCCGGGCGTCCGACTGGATGGAGTACTTCTCGCTGGTCGCGAGGTCACCCAGGAGCGGGGTGAGCTGGTCGAGCGAGCGCTGCGTGCCCGTGACGTCCCCGGCGTAGGCGGCCTTGGTCAGCTCGTCGCGCAGCTGCACGACCTGGTGGCCCGCGGCTTCCGTGCTGGAGGTGCCCTTGCCGTCCGCCGAGGCGACACCGGCACCGCTCACCGCGAGCACGCTTCCCGCCACCGCGACCGCGATGATCCGGGCGAACTTGCCTTTCATTCCCTACCTCCTGGCCTCTTCCGGACCTGACAGCGGTAAGGAAACCCGGGGTGTCGATCTTGCACCAGCCGACCACCCGTCCGTGGAAACCGGTCACCCTTACGTGCCGGATCTGAATCACGACGGTTCGGCGGACCGGATGACGGGCGCCCTTCGCCCGTTGATCATGGAACCCGAGAGGCGGCGTCGCGCTCCGTGCTCGCCTCACCCCGGAAAACACCACGCTCACCCGATCCGCTGCATTCGGCGCGGGAGACGTTTGACCACCCCGCAGCCGGGCGGAAAACGACTTGGACGGCCGTGCCACTATGAGGTACGTGCTCGCGTATCGCCAGGTCCTCGCCGTTCCCCGTGTCCCGGCGACCATGCTCCTGATGTTCTTCGCCCGGCTGCCGATGACCGCGATGGGCATCACGCTGACGCTCCACGTGGTCACCGATCTCGGGCGCGGCTACGGCGCGGCGGGCCTCGTCGGCACCGCCACCACCCTGGGCAGCGCGCTCGGCGCACCACTCGTCGGGCGGATGATCGACCGCTACGGGCTGCGACCCGTCGTCGCCGTCTGCGGGAGCGCCTCGGCGGTGTACTGGGTCAGCGCGCCGCACCTGCCGTACCCGGTGCTGGTCGCGGTCACCCTGCCGGCGGGCATGCTCGCACTGCCCGCGACGTCGATCGCCCGCCAGGCGCTGACCGCGCTGGTGCCGCCAACGCGCCGCCGGTCCGCCTACTCACTGGACTCGATCTCGCTGGAATCGTCGTTCATGATCGGCCCCGCGGCCGGGATCGCGGTCGCGACGCAGTTCTCCGCAGGTGTGGCGCTGACGGGCATCGGGCTGTTCTTCGCCCTGACCACGGTGGCGCTGTGCTGGTACAACCCGCCCGTCCGGCACGAGGACGAGGTGGTCACCGGCAGCAGGCCGCGGGTGCGCGAGTGGCTCGGCCGCCGCCTCAGCGCGACGCTGCTCTTCGGTTCCGGCGCGTTGTTCTGCCTCATCGGCACCGAACTCGCGACGCTCGCCGCGCTGCGGTCGACCGGCGAGATCGGCTGGACGGGCCTGGTGATCGTGGTGATGTGCGTGGCGTCGGCGACGGGCGGGATCGTCTACGGCGCGCTGCACCGCTCGCTGTCCCAGTCCGGGCTGATGCTGGCGCTGACCGTGCTCGTGCTGCCGGTCGGCCTGTTCGGGCACCCGTGGTGGTTGCTGGCGCTCGCGCTCGTGCCGACGAACCTGCTGTGCGCGCCGACGCTGACCGCGACGACGGAGGAGGTCGCGGCGCTGGCGCCAGCGAGGGTGCGGGCCGAGGCGATGGGCCTGCTCGACTCCGCGACCAGGCTCGGCATGGCGCTCGGCAGCCCGGTGGTGGGTTTCGTGATCGACCACTCGTCGGCGGCGGCCGGGTTCGCCGCGGCGGGGCTGGGCGGGCTCGTGCTGGCCGCCGCCGGGTACGCGCTCCGGCTGCGGGTCGGCTGGACGCGCGCGGTCAATGCCTGATTCGCCCGGAAAGTGAGGAACGCCGGAGCCGGGGCCGTCCGTTGACCGGGCATGCGGATGACGATCGAACGGCGGTCGCTGGTGGTGGTCGCGGGCCTGCCGGGGTCGGGCAAGAGCACGCTGCTGCGCCGCACCGCGGCCCACGCCCCGGTGACCGTGCTCGACTCCGACCAGGTGCGTGACCGGATCGCGGCACTCGTCCGGCCGGGCACGCCATACCGCCGGTACCGCCCGCTGGTGCACGTGCTGCACCGCCTGCGGGTCACGGTAAGCGCTTTCTCACGCGCGGGCCCACTGGTGGTGCACGACCCGGCGACCGGGGCCGGCACCCGGACCTGGCTGCTCCTGGTGGGCCTGCTCTCCTTGCGCAGCAGGCATTTCGTGTGGGTGGAGTGCAGCCCCGACGACGCGCTCGCCGGTCAGCGGGCACGCGGGAGGGTGCTGCGGCCGGCGTCGTTCCAGCGGCACGTCGACCGGCTGCCGCGCGTGCACGCGGCGCTCCGGAACGGCCCGCGCGGCTGGACGCACACCCACGTGATCGACCGTGCCGTCGCCGGACTGCGGCTGGAAGCGGCTTGAGCTACAGGCAGGCCGCGCGCAAGGCCGAGAGGTTGTCCGCGTTGCGCTGCACCCAGTCGTTGAGGTCACCGAGACCGCGGGCCTTGCGCTCCTCCAGCGCGACGTAGGAATCCGCGAGCGTGAACAGGTTCTGCTTCAGGTCCTGGTCCGACACCTGCCCGGCCAGCTCCCGCAGCCGCGTGGCCTTCTGCCGCGCCTGGTCGGCGAGCTGCTCCGGGTCGAGGTTCGGGTTCAGGTTCGACAGGCCGAGCGCCTCCGCGCACACCCCCGCCTTGTCCACCGTCTCCCCCACCCCGGCACAGGCGGCCAGCACCAGACCGAGCGCGGCCACGCCGAACGCGTGCACGAGTCGCATACGGCCAAGCTACCCGAGCCGGCCGGTCACGTACCGCCCGTTCGCCCCGAACATCGACGGTCCGTCCTCCTGGATCACGCGTCCGTAGCGCTCGGCCAGCTCCTCGCTGCCGATCACGCTCACCGTCCAGCCCGCGGCCGACAGCCGCTCACCGGGATCGGCGAGCGTCCGCTCGGGCAGCAGCGCGGCGTAGTCGAACCCGCTGTCCCGCAACAGGGCGCCCACTGCGGGATCGGTGAAGGCGGCTCCCGGGTCATGGAGGTACTCGACCCCGACGGTGCTTCCGGGCGCGGAGAGCGCGCACAGCGTGTCCAGCAGCGCCGCAGCTGCCTCTTCGGGCAGGTACGGCAGCAGCCCCTCGACGAGCCACGCCGTCGGCTGCTCGACGTCGAAACCGGCCTCTGCCAAGGCTTTCGGCCAGTCTTCGCGCAGGTCCACCCCGACCGCGTGCCGCTCGCACCGGGCCGCCGCACCCCGCTCCGCCAGCACCCGGTCCTTGAACTCGAGCACGCGCGGCTGGTCGACCTCGTACACCTTCGTCTCGGGCGGCCAGTCGAGCCGGAACGCGCGGCTGTCCAGCCCGGCGGCGACCAGCACCACCTGCCGGACACCCGCCGTCGCCGCCTCCACGAGGTACTCGTCGAAGAACCGCGACCGCAGGCCCATGAACAGCGACATCCGCTCCCACACCGGGTCCGCGCCCGGGAGCTGGTCCGCCGTCGTCGGCATCGGGATGGGCGGGTTGGCCGCCGCCACGAACGCCGCCGCGTACGGGTCGTCCACCAACGGCTCCGCACGGCTGCTTTCCACGGCCCTGGCCGCGGCGACCGCCAGCGCGGTCAACCCGGTCCCCGACAACACGTCCCAGTCCGCCATGCCGCCAGGTTACTGGTCCACGACCTTCCACCACCGGACGGTGAACACCACACCGGCCAGCACGATCCCGGCGGTGAGCAACACCCAGCCGACCGGGAACCCGCCGCCGCCCCCGGAGCCGGACTCCTGTGCGGCGGGCGCGACGGCCGGTGCCGCCACCAGGCCCACCTTCACCGACAGGTCCTCCCGCGGTTTCGGCCCGACGGCCAGCGGCGGCAGGCAGCCGTCGGCCGCGCCCGGCACCCGGAACGCGGCGAACTCCGGGGACAGCGTGGCGAGGTCCAGGCAGACCCGGAACGTGCCGTCCGGCAGGTCGTCGAGGAGGTACCGGCCGTCGGCCCCCGCGCGGGTGGCCGCGACCACCCGGCCGTCGGCGTCCTTCAGCGTCACCGCGACTCCCGCCGCGCCGGGCTCACCGGGGTCGGGCGCCCCGTTGGCGTTGAGGTCGTACCAGATCCGGTCGCCGACGCGGTTGCGCGCGGCCACCACCCCGGCGTCCACAGTGGACTCCTGCCGGTGCCCGACGCCCACCGTGACGTCCTGGGTGCAGGAAGTCGAGAGGTCGACGTCGGAGTCCTTGCCCGCGTCGCCGACGTGGGGCTTCGACCACTGGCCCCCGGCGTACGCGGGCGGGAAAGTCTTGGGGTCGAAGCAAACCCGGTACGCACCGTCCGGGATCCCGGTGAACGAGTATGCGCCGTCCGCGCCCGTCGTGGTGGCGCCGGCGTCGGCACCGTCGGCCCGCACCAGCTTCACCGGCACGCCCGCGATGCCGGGCTCCACCTCGTCCTGCAGGCCGTTGCGGTTGCTGTCGAACCACACGCGGTCGCCCAGGCTGTTCGCGGGCGCGCCGAGCCCCGCGTTCAGCGTGGTGTCCTCCCGCTTGCCCAGGCCGATGGTCACGGTGCGGGTGCAGCCGGTCGCGGGGTTGGCCGCGGAATCCCCGCCGGAGCGGGTCGGGGTGAAATCGGCGATGGCGGGCGGCAGGTTGCCCAGGTCCAGACAAACCTGGTACGAGCCGTTCGCGACGTTCTCGAACGCGTACCCCCCGTCCGGACCGGTCGTCGTCAGTGCCAGCTGACCACCGTCGTCGCCACGCAACTTCACCGGCACCCCGGCGAGGCCGGGTTCACCGGGATCCTGCACGCCGTTGCCGTTGAGATCGGACCAGACGCGGGCGGCGATGCGGTTGACCGGCGGCGCGAGCCCGGCGTCGAGTGTGCGGTCCTCGGTGTGCCCGGCGTTCAACTCGACCGGTCCCGTGCAGCCGCCCGCCGGATCAGCGGCCGAGTCCTGCCCCGGCGGGCCGGCGCGCAGCCGGGTCAGCCGGTAGTCGGCGTACTGGGCGGGCAGTTTCGCGACGTCGAAGCAGACCTTGTACGTGCCGTCGGGCAGGTGCGAGAACGCGTACTGCCCGTGTGGCCCCGTGGTCGTGGCGACGACGAGCGCGCCGTCGGAGTCCTGCAGCGACACCGGCACGCCGGCGACCCCCGGCTCGCCGGGATCCTGCACGCCGTTGCGGTTCTCGTCGGCCCACACCAGGTCGCCGACCTCGTCGAGCCCGCCGATCAACCCGGCGTCGACCCCGTCGTCGACGGAACCGGGCACGCCGACGGCCACCCTGGCCGTGCCGGTCGAAGGGTCCACATTGGAATCGATGTCGGGGGTGACGCTCGCCAGCGGGGTGGTCCACCTCAGGCCGGCGACCGCCGGTGAGCCGGGAAGTCCCGCGGTGTCCACACCGGAGTAGTCGAAGCGGAGCGTGTAGCAGGTGTTGGGCTGCACGCCGTCCGCCGAACCGAAGACGTAGTGCCCCGCGGCGTCCGTCGTCTTCTCCGCCAGCGGGTTCCCGCCGCCGTCACAGGGCAGGAGCTGCACCCGGACGCCGGGCAACGGCGGTTCGTCACCGTCCTGCACGCCGTCGCCGTCGGTGTCGAACCACACCCGGTCGCCCAGTTCCACGTCGCCCGTCCCACCGCCGACGGCCATCGTCAGTGTCACCGCCCTGCCGCCGGAGACGTCGACGAACTCGGTCAGCGCGGCGAAACCGGCGGACCGCGCGACCGGGTGCACCCCGGTCAGCGTGGGCGGGATCGAGGCGTCGACGCGGTAACGGCCGCCGCTCAGCGCCGCGGTCGGGATCGTCACCGTGCCGTCGGGTGCGGTCGTCCCGCTCGCGCTCGCGCCCGAGGGGTCGGTCGCGACCACGAGGATCCCGCCGACCCCGGCGCCGCCCTGGTCCGGCCGCACCACGCGCACGGTCAGTGGCCCGTCGGTGGTGTCGGCGGTCGCCAGCGTGGGCGCGACGCTCACCACGAGCAGCGCCACCACGGCGACGATCACTTGCCTCACGACCAGCTCCCCGGCATCCACCTTGGAAAGACTGGCCACACCCTAAAAGCGGGCGAAGTCGATCACCGGTAGCTGCCGGGGTCACGAAAGGGTGAAAAGCTGATCTTTCCTCAGCCGCGTGCGATCAGTTCCGCGATTTGTACTGCGTTCAACGCGGCCCCCTTGCGGAGGTTGTCGTTGGAAATGAACAACGCGAGACCACGTCCGTCGGGCACGCCGGGGTCCTGCCGGATCCGGCCGACGTAGCTCGGGTCCTTGCCCGCCGCGCCGAGCGGGGTCGGCACGTCGGCCAGCTCGACACCCGGCGCGTTCGCCAGCAGTTCCGCGGCACGGGCCGGCGACAGCGGTTCGCTGAACTCGGCGTTGATCGACAGCGAATGCCCCGTGAACACCGGCACCCGCACGCACGTCCCGGACACCGCGAGCCCCGGGATGTCGAGGATCTTGCGGCTTTCGTTGCGCAGCTTCTGTTCCTCGTCCGTCTCGAACGAGCCGTCGTCCACAATGGACCCGGCCATGGGCAGCACGTTGAACGCGATCGGCGCGACGTACTTCGCCGGCGCGGGGAACGTGACCGCTTCGCCATCGTGCGTCAGGTCCGCCGCGCGCGAGGCCACCGCGTTGGTCTGCGCGGCCAGCTCGTCGACACCGGCCAGTCCGCTGCCCGACACCGCCTGGTAGGTGCTGGCGATCAGCCGGACGAGGCCCGCCTCGTCGTGCAGCGGCTTGAGCACCGGCATCGCCGCCATCGTCGTGCAGTTCGGGTTGGCGATGATGCCCTTGCGCGCGTCCTTGACCGCGTGCGGGTTCACCTCGCTGACCACGAGCGGCACGTCGGGGTCGAGGCGCCACGCCGAGGAGTTGTCGATGACTGTGACGCCCGCCTCGGCGAACCGCGGCGCCTGCGCCTTCGAGGTCGAACCACCGGCGGAGAACAACGCGATGTCCAAACCGGACGGATCGGCGGTCGTGGCGTCCTCGACCTCGATCTCCGTGTCACGCCAGGGAAGCTTCGTGCCCGCCGACCGGGACGAGGCGAAGAACCGGATCCCGGCGACCGGGAAGTCCCGCTCCGCCAGCAGCTTCCGCATCACGCCACCGACCTGACCGGTGGCGCCGACCACGCCGACCCGCAAACCGTCTGCCATCACCGACCACTCCCTGCGTAGACCACGGCCTCTTCGTCGCCGCCGAGTTCGAATGCGTCGTGGATCGCGCGCACGGCCTCGTCGACCTGCGCGTCGCGGATGAGCACCGAGATCCGGATCTCCGAGGTGTTGATGATCTCGATGTTCACGCCGACCTTCGCCAGCGCCTCGCAGAACGTCGCGGTGACACCGGGGTGCGAGCGCATGCCCGCGCCGACGAGCGAGACCTTGCCGACCTGGTCGTCGTAGAGCACGGAGTTGAACTCCAGCTCCGGCTTGAGCTTCTCCAGCGAGGCGACCGCCTTCGGACCGTTCGCCTTGGACAGCGTGAACGTGATGTCCGTGCGCCCCGCGGTATTCGAGACGTTCTGCAGCACCATGTCGATGTCGATCTCGGCGTCGGCGATGGTGCGGAAGATCCGCGCCGCGGCACCGGCGTGGTCCGGCACCCCGGTCACCGTGATCTTGGCCTCCGAGCGGTCGTGGGCCACACCGGTGATCAACGCTTGTTCCACGGGGATCTCCTCAATCGAACCGGCCACCGTCGTGCCCGGCTTGTCACTGTAGGAAGAGCGGACGCGGATCGGGACGCCGTAACGCCGCGCGTACTCGACCGAACGCAGGTGCAGGATCTTCGACCCGCTCGCCGCGAGTTCGAGCATTTCCTCGTACGGCACCGTGTCCAGCTTCTTCGCGTCCGGCACGATGCGCGGGTCCGCGGTGTAGACACCGTCCACATCGGAGTAGATCTCGCACGCGTCGGCGTTGAGGGCGGCGGCGAGCGCCACCGCGGTGGTGTCCGACCCGCCGCGGCCGAGCGTGGTGATGTCCTTCGTGTCCTGCGAAACGCCCTGGAACCCGGCCACCAGCGCGACGTAACCCTGTTCGAGCGCCTCGGTGACGCGGCTCGGCGTGACGTCGATGATCCGCGCGTTGCCGTGCACGGACGTCGTGACCACCCCGGCCTGCGAGCCGGTGAACGACCACGCCTCGGCGCCGAGCGCGGAGATCGCCATGGCCACCAGCGCGTTCGAGATGCGCTCACCCGCGGTGAGCAGCATGTCCATCTCACGCTCCGGCGGCACCGGGTTCACCTGCTGGGCGAGGTCGAGCAGTTCGTCGGTGGTGTCGCCCATCGCGGAACACACCACGACGACGTCGTTGCCCGCCTTTTTCGTGGCCACGATCCGCTCGGCCACGCGCTTGATCCGATCAGCGCTCTCCAACGACGAACCGCCGTACTTCTGGACCACGAGCGCCACTGTTCTCGGACCTCCTAGGTGCGCTTTTCGTAGCAGCCTACCGGGAGCGGCCCGGTCGGCCACCCTGTTGTGTGGCCCCGGCCACTCCCGGCACGGAGCGTGACAAGCGGCGGCCTGAGCATTTCCGCCGGTCCGGCCCGGGAGGAGGAATACCCTCATTCCACGGGAACGAAATCTGTGGTTTCGCGCACTTTGTCGCGTGAACCGCGGATGCTTTCCCGCCGTGTCCGTGAGACGGGAATTCATACTGCCGGTCCCGCCGTTTGCGGGCACAATCTCCGGCGGGGAGGGGTCGATGAACTTCGCGACCCGCCGGGTCTTCCGGCGAGTGAGGTGCCCGGTGTGCGGGGAACGCCGGACGGAGATGCGGGTGTTCGGCACGCCACGGGAGGACGAGCAGGGGGTGCCCAAGCCGCGCCGACGGCTGCGGGAGGAGCTGCGGGCGCAGGCACGCGCCTGGCACCCCGAGGCGGTGTGCGACCGCTGCGGTCGGCGCCCCCGGTGATCATGTGGCAGCATCGGGCGCTGATGCGAAAGCCAGCCGAGACCAGTGCCCCGCTCGCCGAGGCGATCCACCACCGGTGGAGCCCGCGAGCCTTCGACGAGGCCGCGGAGGTGAGCTGGGACCAGCTGCGGGCCCTGCTCGAAGCCGCCCGATGGGCGCCGTCCTTCGGGAACACCCAGCCGGCCCGCTTCCTCGTCGGCCGTCGCGGGGACGAGACGTTCCGCCGGATCCTCGCCACGCTGACGCCCCGCAACCAGTCCTGGGCACACCGCGCCGGCGCCCTCCTCGTCGCGGTCATGGTCACGCGGAACGAGAAGGGCGAGATCCCGTACGCCGAGTTCGGGCTGGGCCTCGCGGCGCAGAACCTGGTGCTGCAGGCCGTGCACGAAGGGCTCGCCGCGCACCAGATGGCGGGCTTCGACGCCGAGGCGGTGCGCCGGGAGTTCGGCGTGCCCGCCGAAGCGGTGCCGCGCGTCGCGATCGCCGTCGGGCACCAGGCCGCCCCCGAGGTGCTGGGCGAGGAGCGTGACGTCGAGCGCGAGCGCGCGGCCCGAAAGCGGCTGCCGCTGGCCGAGTTCGCCTACACGGGCACGTGGGGCGAAGCCGCCTTCTGAACCGTGCCCTCCCGCACGTGCAGGGTGACGTCGGCGCCGAAGACGTCGGCGAAGATCCGCCGCAGGTAGGGCACCGCGTGGTTCCAGCCCGCGAGCGGGCCGTCCGGCTCGTAGGTCCAGCCGCTGACCACGGCCAGCGCCACGGGTTTCCCGGCGAGCGCGGTGCCCAGCCCGCCGCTGGGGTTCAGGCGCGGGTCGACGATCAGCAACCCCAGCCATGCCTTGAGCGCGACCGGGATGCCGAAGTCGTACACCGGAGCGCCCACCACCAGCTCGTCCGCGGCGAACACCTCGTCGGCGAGTTCCGTGCTCAGCGCCTTCGAGCCGCCGGAAACCGCGTCCTGCCAGGCGTCCGCGAGCCCCCGCATGGTGGCGAGGTCGCGGTGCACGACCTGCTTCCCCCTGGTCAGCTCCGCGGTCAGCGCGCGGCTGACCGAGCCCTCGTGCCGGACACTCGAGTCCACACGCAACACAGTCATCCGATGTCCCTTCAGGTCGGGTGGCATCCGTCAACCCACTGACGGAGCACGACGAGCGGAGGGGACACATGGACGACGGGTTCGAGGAGCACCGCGAGCGGCTGCGAGGCGTCGCGTACCGGATGCTGGGGTCGCTCGCCGAGGCGGACGACGCCGTGCAGGAGGCGTGGCTGCGGTACTCCCGCGCGGACACCTCCGATGTGGCGAACCTCGGCGGCTGGTTGAACACCGTGGTCGCGCGGATCTGCCTGGACCTGCTGCGGTCGCGCAGCAGCCGCCGCGAAGAGCCGCTGAACGACGAGGCCGGGACGAGCCCGGACCCGGTCGCGGAGGTGGAGCTGGCCGACGCGGTCGGCCGCGCGCTGCTCGTGGTCCTCGACGCGCTGACCCCGGCGGAACGCGTCGCGTTCGTGCTGCACGACGCGCTCGGCGTGCCGTTCGCGGAGATCGCGCCCATCCTGGGCCGCTCGGCGGAGGCGACGAAGAAGCTCGGCAGCCGCGCCCGGCGCAAGGTGCGCGGTGAGGCACCACCGGCGGGGTCGGTCGGGCAACACCGGGTGATCGAGCGGTTCCTCGCGGCCATCCGTGCGGGTGACGTCCCGGCGTTGCTGGCGGTGCTCGCCCCGGACGTCGTGCGCCGGGCCGATCCCGCGTTGCTGGCGCCGGGATCGCCGGTCGAGTTGCGTGGCGCGCGCGAGGTCGCCGAGGAGGCGAAGCTGCTGTCGCGCGAGCGCGCCCGCTACGCCGAACCGGCCCTGCTCGACGGGGTACCGGGGATCGTCGTGGCGCCCCGCGGGCGGCTGGAGATCGCCCTCGTGTGCACGATCGAGGACGGGCGGATCGCGGCGTACGAGGTCGTCGCCGATCCCGCCCGCTTGCGCGAGTTGAGCGTGGCCCTGCTCTAGCTCGTGGCGCCGAAGATCCGGCGGATCAGCTTCGCCACGATGGCCGAGACGATCAGCCAGAACAACGCGGCGATGCCGTAGTTGACCAGCACGCGGAGCTTCGCGTCGTTCGGCTCGAACAGGTCCTTGAAGCCGATCGAGAGGGTGTCGGCCCAGCCGCGGACCCACGAGACGATGCCGTTGTCCGGGTTCGCCGAGCCGACGGTGAAGATCACGTGCAGCACGAGGATCGCCGCGAAGACCAGCCCCGCCCAGCGGACCACCCCGGCCACGAGCCCGACGGTGGAGTCCTTGACGCGGCGCCAGTCGACGTCGGACGCACGCCGCGTCTTCGTCTCCTCGCCGGTGAGGTCGTTCTCACCACGTTCGGCGTGTTCGGCCATGCCGGAAGTGTGGCACGTCGGCGACCCGATGGCTACTCACCGGTAATGCCGGAGCGGGGGCGGCTGCCTGCCCGGCCGACTCGATCTGCCCGCGGGGGTCGGCGATCACCTGTTCCGGTTACCGCGGGCTCACGCTGGAGCCCGCCGCGGCCCGCCCCTGTTTTCATCATCAACTTCACGGGGTTATGGTGACTCCGTGGCGCGTGCTCTCCTGCTTCGCTGCCGCGACGGGGCCTGATCCAGACCGGCCCCCCGTCGCGGGGCTTCGTGACGCCGCCGGTCGCCCGACCCGAATCCGGCAGGAGACCCCTTCCAGCATGACCACCTCCGAACCCAGCGTGAGCCGCATCCGCAAGCCCGCCCGTCCGGCACCCGCCGACCAGCCCGCCTGGAACGCGCAACGCGGCAGCTCGATGCCCTACCACCGCTACCAGCCCTGGTACCGGCTGGTGGAGGACATCCAGCTGCCCGACCGCACGTGGCCCGAGAAGCGCATCGAGCGCGCGCCCCTGTGGTGCGCCGTCGACCTGCGTGACGGCAACCAGGCCCTCATCGACCCGATGTCGCCCGCCCGCAAGCGCAAGTTCTTCGACCTGCTGGTCCGCATGGGCTACAAGGAGATCGAGGTCGGCTTCCCGGCGGCGAGCCAGACCGACTTCGACTTCGTCCGCGAGATCATCGAGGACGGCGCGATCCCCGAGGACGTCCGCATCCAGGTGCTGACGCAGTGCCGTCCCGAGCTGATCGAGCGCACCTTCCGGGCGCTCGAAGGCGCGCCGCGGGCCATCGTGCACATCTACAACTCGACCTCGATCCTGCAGCGCCGCGTCGTGTTCCGCGAGGAGCGCGAGGGCATCAAGAAGATCGCGCTGCAGGCCGCCGACCTGGTGGTGGAGTACGCGCAGAAGTACTCCGACACCGACTTCCGCTTCCAGTACTCGCCGGAGTCCTACACCGGCACCGAGCTGTCGTACGCGGCCGAGGTGTGCAACGCCGTCACCGACATCTGGCAGCCGACGCCGGAGCGGCCGGTGATCCTCAACCTGCCCGCGACCGTCGAGATGGCCACGCCGAACGTCTACGCCGACTCGATCGAGTGGATGGGCCGCAACCTGGACCGCCGCGACTCGGTGATCCTGTCCCTGCACCCGCACAACGACCGCGGCACCGGCATCGCCGCCGCCGAACTGGGGTACCAGGCGGGCGCGGACCGGATCGAGGGCTGCCTGTTCGGCAACGGCGAGCGCACCGGCAACGTCGACCTCGTCGCGCTGGGCATGAACCTGTTCAGCCAGGGCATCGACCCGCAGATCGACTTCTCCGACATCGACGAGATCAAGCGGACCGTCGAGTACTGCAACCAGCTGCCCGTGCACGAGCGCACGCCGTGGGGCGGTGACCTGGTGTTCACCGCGTTCTCCGGCAGCCACCAGGACGCGATCAACAAGGGCTTCGACGCGCTGCACCGCGCCGCCGAGAAGGCGGGTGTACCGGTGGACGAGTTCCCGTGGGAGGTGCCGTACCTGCCGATCGACCCGAAGGACGTCGGCCGCAGCTACGAGGCCGTCATCCGGGTGAACTCGCAGTCCGGCAAGGGCGGCGTCGCCTACATCATGAAGACCGAGCACCAGCTCGACCTGCCGCGCCGGCTGCAGATCGAGTTCTCGCAGGTCATCCAGCGCTACACGGACAGCGAGGGCGGCGAGGTCGACCCGCGCACGATGTGGGACGCGTTCGCGAAGGAGTACCTGGAGACCGAGTCGCCGCTGCAGCTGGTCAGCCAGCACGTCACGGCGAACGGCGACTACCGGCTGCGGGCGACGGTCCGCGTGGACGGCGAGGAGCAGGAGATCACGGGCACCGGGAACGGCCCGATCGCCGCGTTCTTCGACGCGCTGTCCACCATCGGGTACGACGTGCGGCTCATGGACTACAGCGAGCACACCCTGACCCCGGGCGACGACTCCCGCGCGGCTTCGTACATCGAGTGCGCCATCGGCGACAAGGTGTACTGGGGCGTGGGCATCGACCCGTCCATCGTCACGGCTTCGCTGCGCGCGGTCGTCTCGGCGGTGAACCGCTCGCACCGCTGATTCCGGCGCCCGGCCTCTCCGCGGGGAGGCCGGGTTTTCGGCTCAGGCCGGGTTTTCCCGGCTCAGGCCACGTGTCCGAGACCGTCGCCGGACGGGACGAACCGCGGTAGCCGGGCCGGGTTGAGGTTGGCGAGTTCGTCGAAAGTCGCCCGCTCGTAGGACTTCGCCCATGCCAAGTCCACATCGGACAGTTCGCCGCCGACGAGCCCGGCGATCAGCCGCGTGCCGTACTCGGTGTGGTCGTGCGCGGTGAGGATGACCAGCTCGGGGAGTTCGCGGCGGAGCCACTGGATCCGCCGCACCGAGTCGACGTACTGCGCCTCGCCGCCGGTCTGGAACGCTCGCACCTGGTCCACGGCGAGGTGCCGGATGGTGTACATCGCGTCCCCGGTCAGCAGGTACCGGTGGTCCACGAGCACGCTGGTGCTGCCGGGGCTGTGGCCGGGTGTGGGCAACGCGAGCACGCTCCCGTCGCCGAACAGGTCGGCCGAGCCTTCGAAGCCGCCGATGGCCGGGCCGGTGAACTCGATCGGCCGCCAGTCGGTGATCGCCGCGATCGACGGCGGGTAGGCCAGCGGCACCAGGCCCAGCACCTTGTCGTTCCGCGCGGCGTACTCGGCCGCGCCCAGGTACACCGGGGCGTGCGCGAACAGGTTCAGCGGGCCGACGTGGTCCTCGTGGAAGTGCGTGATGATCACGGCGCGGATGTCCTCCGGCCGGTAGCCCCGGCGCGCGAGCTGGGCCGGCATGGTCTGGTCGGCGGGCAGCTCGTACTCGTCGACGTCCATCGCGTGCTCCATGATCGAACCGCGGTAGTAGTCGACGTGCGCGGCCTGCTCCGGGCTGATCCCGGTGTCGACCAGCACGGGCCCGGCCTTCGGGTGGTCGAGCAGGTAGGCGTGGATCGGCACCCAGAGGAAGTGGTCCTTGTCCGCGGCGAACTCGCCGAGCGAAAACCCCTGCAGGCCCCCGTAGAACTGGCCGAACGGCACCTTGGTGCGGCCGATGCGGAGCGGGTGGATCTTCATGGCTGCTCCTTCGTTCACGTCGGAACGGAACTGTTCCGACGTCCACTGCCGAAGTTAGCCGTGGCGACGATGGAACGCAACCGTTCCGTCGTGTGTATACTTCGTGCATGACGAGCTCGCGGGAACCGGCGGGGGCGGCGGTCCTCCAGGAATCCGTCACGGCCGCCATCACCCGCGCGATGTTCGACCAGCTCGCCGAGATCGGCTACGCGCGCATGACGATGGATGCGGTCGCGCGCCGGGCCGGGGTCGGCAAGGCGGCGGTATACCGCCGATGGCCGTCCAAACAGGCGATGCTGATCGACCTGGTCGGGGCCGCGGTACTGCGGAACCTGCCGGAGGTGCCGGACACCGGTTCACTGGCAGGCGACGTGCGCGCGTTCCTCGACGTGATCGTCGAACAGGCCGATCCGCGGACGCGGCGGATCGCGTTGGACGTCCTGGTCGAGACCACCCGCACCCCCGAGCTGGCCGCCGCACTGCACGACGTGGTCGACAGGCCGCGCCGCACCGCCGCCGCCACGGTGCTGACCCGCGCGATCGACCGCGGCGAGCTTCCCGCCGACCTCGACCTCGAACTCGGCCTCGACGTGCTGATCTCGCCGCTGCTGCTACGCCTGCTCCGCAGTACGGAGCAGGTGGACAACGTGTATCTCACCCGCCTGACGAAGGTGATCGTGACGGGCCTCAACGCGCTCTGAGGGAGGCGGCCATGCGCTGGTTCCGCCGTGACCGGCCCAGGCGCAGCCGCGTCCACGGGGTGCCGTTCGCCGCCCCGTCGGCCGACTGGCCCCGGCTGTTCGCGGCCGAGGCCGCCCGGCTGACGCAGGCGGGCGTGCCCGGCGAGCTCCAGCACATCGGCTCCACCGCCGTGCCGGGGCTGGCGGCCAAGCCGATCATCGACATCCAGCTCGTCATCCCGGACGGCCAGTGGAATCCCGGCCCTCTGCTCGACGCCGGCTACCGGCACATCCACGGTTTCACCAGCGAGAGTCGGTACTACGAGTTGTATACAGGCCGTATTACGTACCTGATCCGCCGCCGCGACCCCAGCGACCCGAACGTCCGCCGATGCCTCCTGCTGCGCGACTACCTCCTCGCCCATCCCGATGAGGCGGCGGCGTACGGGGAGCTGAAAGCAGGGCTCGCCCGCCGCTCCCGGCACCGTCCTGGCCGTTACCGCGAGGGGAAGGCGCCGTGGCTCGTCGCCGCGAACGCTCGTGCCGAGGAATGGGCGCGGGAGACGGGCTGGCCGGGTTGAGCGGTTGCTGCGGGGGGTGACGATCGGCTGACTGGGCTGAGCCGTTGCGGCGCGGGGGTGACGACGGGCTGGCTGGGCTGAGCGGTTGCGGCGCGGCGGGCACCGCGCTGCCCGGCGTAGAGGGGCGGGCAGCGCGGTGCCTCGACATGGGGCAGCCGGGCGCGATGGCTGCGGTGAGAAGCGCGCGGCTGAGCAACCGCGGCCGGACCTGCCCCTCACGAGGGGGCAGTCACTGCAGCCGCTGCATACAACCTGCATAACGCGACCGCACCGAGCCGGGAGCGCGCGGCTGCGCACCAAGAGGTAAGTCCTGGCCGAGCCCTCACGACGCGACGGTCACCGTCGCCGTATACAACGCGCATAACGGTCCCGGGCGGGAGCGGCCACGCGAGACAGCGGCCAGCCCGCCCCCCTCACGACGCGACCGGTCATCGCCGCCGTATACAACGCGCATAACACCAGCCCGGGGCCGGGTGCCGCCACGCGAGACAGCAGCCAGCCCGCCCACCCACGACACAGCAGCCACGGCAGCCACCGCAGCCCCCGCTGCATACAACGTGCACAACGTGCACGGCGTCAGGCCCCGCCCCCGGCTCGGGCAGCGGCAACCCCACCTCGACCTGCGGAGCCCGGAGCCGTGTCAGGGCCCATGCGGCGGACGTCACTCTGCCCCGGCCCGCGAACTCCCGCAGCACCCGCGACCTGGCGATATGCACGTCCGTGAAGGCCTACTGAAGGGTCGCTGGAATTTATCTCGATTGTGCTACACAGTTGTCCACCGCAAGCTTGAGACCGTGGGTGCTCGTGACCGTCTCCTCGCCGTGTTCGTCGCCGTGCTCTGGGGCTGCAACTTCCTCGCCGTGCACTACGCACTCGGCCACTTCCCGCCGTTGTTCACCGGGGCGCTGCGCTTCCTCGTCATCGCCATCCCCACCGTGCTGTTCGTGCCTCGGCCGAAGGTGAAGCTGCGCTGGCTCATCGGGTTCGGCCTCGGCTTCGGCACCGGGCAGTTCGCGTTGCTGTTCATCGCGATGAACATCGGCATGCCGACCGGCCTGGCGTCGCTCGTGCTGCAGGCCTCGGCGCCGTTCACCGTGCTGCTCGGCAGCGTCCTCCTGCGCGAACGCCTCTCGCCCCGGCAGCTGGCCGGCATCGTCCTCGCCGTCGGCGGGATGGCCGTGATCGCCTGGCACCAGGCCGAGCACGCCGTGCTGCTGCCCGTCGTGCTCACCCTGCTCGCCGCACTGAGCTGGGCCGTCGGCAACATCTGCGCCCGGCAGGCCCGCGCCGAGAACGGCCTGCACTTCACGCTGTGGATGTCGGTCGTGCCACCGCTGCCGATGTTCCTGCTGTCACTGGTCTTCGAGGGCCCGGCCGCCGACTGGCACGCGCTCGCCACCCTGAACACGACCGGCGGCTGGATCGGGATCGCCGGCTTCGCCTACATCGTGGTGTTCGGCACGCTCGTCGGCTCCGGCATCTGGACCACGCTGATGCGACGGCACCCCGCGGGCGTCGTCGCGCCGTTCTCGCTGCTCGTGCCCGTCGTCGGGATGAGCGCGTCGTTCCTGCTGCTGGCCGAGCGCCCCGCGCTCGTCGAGGTGCTGGCGGGGCTGGTGGTCGTCGGCGGCGTGCTGCTGGGCTCGCTGCCGAAGCGTCAGCGCTCGGCCGACGTGGCGCTCGCCGCCTCGTCCTCGTGATGCCTGCGGCCCATCCGCTTCTTGAGCACCAGGCTGATGACCACGCCGGCGAGCACCGCGATGCCCAGCGCCACGTAGGAGAACCGCGACAGCCACTGCTCCGCGACGACACCGAGCGAGTACACCAGCGCCGTCGTACCGCCGGCCCAGGCGATGCCGCCCAGCGCGTTCGCCGCCAGGAACTTGCCGTAGTTCATGTGCAGCGAACCCGCGAGCGGCCCGCACAGGATCCGCAGCAGTGCGACGAACCGGCCGAAGAACACCGCCCACACGCCGCGCCGGGCGAAGATCCGTTCGGCGTTGCGGACGTGGTCGGGCCCGAAGTGCTTCGGGAACTTCCGGCCCGCCCAGTCGAACAGCCTGCGCCCGCCCTTGCGGCCGATGAGGTAGCCGATGCTGTCGCCGACGATCGCGCCGGCGCTGCCGACGATCCCGACGAGCCACGGGTTCAGCCCGGCGTGCGTCGACGACAGCAACGCGGCGCTCACCAGCACGATTTCACCGGGAAGGGGGATGCCGAGGCTCTCGAAGCCGATCACGGCACCGACCGTGATGTACACCAGGAGTGGCGGGATCGTCTCCAGCCACTGGTCGATGTGCACGTCTCAGTCCCCCTGTCGTTCCGGGCCTCCGGGCCGCCAGGGTACCGAAATCACGGCTCCAGCATCTCCGCCACGGACGACGCGTGCGGCACCGACGGCCCGGCCGCGGACTCCACCTCGACCAGCTCCGCCTCCACCTCGTGCGGCGTGATCCGGCCCGCCTGGATGTCCTCCGCCCAGTGGCACGCCACCCGGTGCCCCGCGCCGATCTCCCGCAGCTGCGGCCGTTCGGTGTCGCACTTCGTCTCCTGCCGCCACGGGCAGCGGGTGTGGAACCGGCAGCCGGACGGCGGCGCGGCGGGCGAGGGCAGGTCACCGGCGAGCAGGATCTGCTCCCGGCTGTCCTCGACCTCCGGATCGGGCACGGGGATCGCCGACAGCAGCGCCTTCGTGTACGGGTGCAGCGGCTGCGCGTAGAGCGTCTCCGAGTCGGTCTCCTCGACCAGCGAACCCAGGTACATCACGCCGATCCGGTCGGAGATGTGCCGCACCACGGCCAGGTCGTGCGCAATGACCAGGTACGTCAGGCCGAGCCGCTCCTGCAGCTCCTCCAGCAGGTTGATGACCTGCGCCTGCACGGACACGTCGAGCGCCGACACCGGCTCGTCGGCGACGATCAGGTCCGGCTCGACGGCCAGCGCCCGCGCGATGCCGATGCGCTGCCGCTGCCCGCCCGAGAACTCGTGCGGGTACTTCCGCAGCGCGCTCTCCGGCAGCCCGACCGCGGACAGCAGCTCGCGCAAGCGTTTGCGCGTCGCCTCCCTGTCCTTCGCCAGGCCGTGCGCCCGCATGCCCTCGACCAGGATCGACTCGACCGACTGGCGCGGGTCGAGGCTGGACAGCGGGTCCTGGAACACCATCTGCATGCGGCGCCGCATCTTCCGCAGCGACTCGCCCTTCAGCTCCGACAGGTCGGTCCCGTCGAACACCACGCGCCCACCGGTCGGCTCCACCAGCCGCAGCAGGCCGCGGCCCAGCGTCGTCTTGCCGCAGCCCGACTCGCCGACGAGCCCGTACGTCTCGCCGCGCCGGATCTCCAGGTTCACCCCGTCGACGGCGTAGACGTGCCCCACCGTCCGGTCCAGCACCACTCCCCGCTTGATCGGGAAGTGCACTTCGAGGCCTTCGACCTGCACCAAAGCGTCACTCACGCCCGCACCCCCTGCTTGACCGCGTGTCCGACCGGGTTGTGGCAGCGCAGCATGCCGCCGTGGTCGGGTAGCAGCTCGGGCCGGACCTGGCGGCACCGGTCCAGCGCGTTGGGGCACCGCGGCGCGAACGCGCACGCCGAGTCCCACGGGATGTTGTCGGCCACGGAACCCTTGATGGGCACCAGTTTCTCGCCACGCGGGGCGTCCAGCCGCGGGATCGACTCCAGCAGCCCGTGCGTGTACGGGTGCCGGGCCGCCGCGAACAACGCGTGCCGCTCGGCCCGTTCCACGATCCGCCCGCCGTACATGACGTTGACCTCGTCGCACAGACCCGCGACGACACCGAGGTCGTGCGTGATCATGATCAACGCGGTGCCCGTGTCCCGCACCAGCTCCGAGAGCAGCGCGAGGATCTGCGCCTGGATCGTGACGTCGAGCGCGGTCGTCGGCTCGTCCGCGATGAGCAGCCTCGGCTTGCACGCCAGCGCGATCGCGATCAGCGCGCGCTGCCGCATCCCGCCCGAAAGCTGGTGCGGGTACTCGGAAAGCCGTCGCGTCGGGTCGGGGATGCCGACCCGGCCGAGCAGCTGCTCCGCCTCGCCGCTCGCCTGCTTGCGGCTCATCCCGCGGTGCCGCTCCAGCACCTCGGTGATCTGCAGGCCGATCGGGATGACCGGGTTCAGCGAGGACAGCGGGTCCTGGAACACCATGCCGAGGTCGCGGCCGCGCTTGTCGCGCAGCTGCCGGTCGGACAGCGTCAGCAGGTCGGTGTCCTCGAACCGGACCGAGCCGCCGACCTCCGCGCCCCGCTTGGGCAGCAGGCCCATGATCGCCAGCGCGGTCACGGACTTGCCGCTGCCCGACTCGCCGACAAGGCCGACGGTGCGGCCGGGTTCGACGTCGAAGCTGACGCCGTCCACGGCCGTGAAGGGGCGGACCCCCTTGCGTTTGAAGGTGACCGAGAGGTCCCTGACTTCCAGCAGTGCCATGAAGCTCTTACCGCCTGTTTTTCGGGTCGAGCGCTTCGCGCAGCGATTCGCCGAGCAGCGTGAAGCCCAGCGCCACGATGATGATCGCGATGGCCGGGTAGAAAGCGAGTTCCGGTTTGACGTCGAGGTAGTCCTGCGCCTTGCCCAGCATCAGGCCCCACTCCGCCCGCGTCCAGTCGGCGTCACCGAGGCCGAGGAACGACAGCGCGGCCGCGTCGATGATCGAGGTGGCCAGCGTCAGCGTGGCCTGCACGATCACCGGGCCCACCGAGTTCGGCAGCATGTGCCGGAACACGATGGTGCTGCGCCGCACGCCGAGCGCGGTCGCGGCGAGCACGTGGTCGCTGGAGCGCTGCGCGAGCATCGCGCCCCGCAGCAGCCGGGCGAAGACCGGGACACTCACCACCGCGACCGCGATGATGACCGTCCACTGTGTACCGGGGAACAGCGCCGCGATCGAGATCGCCAGCAGCAGCGACGGGATCGCGAGCAGGATGTCGGTGAACCGCATGAGCACCGTGTCCACCCAGCCGCCGAGCGCGCCGGCGAGCCCGCCGATCACCATGCCGATCGCGACGCCGATCAGCGTCGCGACGACACCCACGATGAGCGTCTGCTGCGAACCGACCAGCAGCCGCGAGAAGAAGTCGTAGCCGTTCTGGTCGCTGCCGAGCAGGAAACCCGGCATGGCACCGGGGATCGAGTCCGGCCGCAGCGTCGCCTTCAGCTCGTCGTAGGGCCGGTGGGGGTCCTTCGGCGCCAGGAACGGCGACAGGACCGCCAGCAGCACGAACAGGATCGTGATGACGGCGCCGGTGATCGCGATCGGGCTGCGCGACATGCGCTTGAACGCGTCCGCCGCGAGGCTCGTGCCGCCCGAGGTCTCCGCCAGGTCGTCGATGCGGTCGCGCTTGCGCCGCAACAGGTTCGTGGTCATCGCACCCGCACCCTCGGATCGATGATCGCGTACGAGACGTCGACGAGGAGGTTGACGATGACGTACACGAACGCGGCGAGCAGCAGCAGCGCCTGCAGCCTCGGGAAGTCACGGCGCTCGATGCCCTGCGCCAGCAGGTAACCGACGCCCGGGATGTTGAACACCTTCTCCGTCAGCACCGCGCCCGCCAGCAGGAGCCCGGTCTGCAGGCCGATGGTCGTCGACACCGGCAGCAGCGCGTTGCGCAGGATGTGCCGGCGCCGGATCACCGGCGTGGTCAGGCCCTTCGACTCCGCCGTGCGCACGAAGTCCTCCTGCTGCACGTCGAGCACCGAAGCACGGGTGATGCGCACGATGACGGCGAACGGGATGCTCGCCAGCGCGATCGCGGGCAGGATCAGGTGCTTGATCGCGTCCCACGCCGCGTCGAGCTCACCCGTCAGGATCCCGTCGAGGACGAAGAACCCGGTGACGTGCGTGGCGTCGATGGTCACGTCCTGGCGCCCCGAAGGCGGCAGGATGCCCAGCTTCTGCGCGAACACGTACTTGAGCAGCACGCCGAAGAAGAACACCGGCACCGCGACACCGACCAGCGTGGTGAGCACGGTGGCGTTGTCCAGCAGCCTGCCGCGGTAGCGGGCGGCGACGTAGCCGAGCGGGATGCCGAAGGCGACCGCGAGCACGAGTGCGAACACCGAGAGCTCGACGGTCGCCGGGAACGCCCGGCCGACCTCCGCGATCACGGAGTCGCCGCTGATCAGCGAACTGCCGAAGTCGCCGGTGATGACGCGGCCGAGGAACTTGAAGTACTGGATGGGGATCGGCTGGTCCAGACCCAGCAGGTGGTTGAGGTCGGCCAGCTTCTGGGGAGTGGCCTTGTCCCCGAGCAGTGCGCCCGCCGGGCCGCCGGGCAGCAGGCGCAGCCAGGCGAACACCAGTATCGAGAGCACGAGCAGAGTCGGTACGGCTTGCAGCAGCCGCCTGAGGATGAATCGCAGCATGTGGTGGAAGCCCTCACAGGGGTCTCTTCTGCGCGAGTACCGCGCCCCGGGATCGCCGGGACGCGGTACTCAGGCGCCGAAGCCCGGCCGTCAGCCCTTGGTGACCGTGTAGAACCGCTCGTCGGTCAGCGGGGTCGGGATCAGGTTGTGGATGTTGTTCTTGACCACGATCGCCGGCGGCGACGAGGTCAGCGGCACCGCCGGGACGTACTGCGAGATCAGCACGCTGGCCTGCTCGTACGCGCTCTTCTTCGCATCCGGCGTCACCTGCGCGTCGGCGTTGGACAGCGCCGAGAAGATCTGCGCGTTGTCGAAGCCGAACTCCGCCTTCTGGCGGCCGAAGAACGTGCCGACGAAGTTGCCGGCGTCGGCGTAGTCACCGGTCCAGCCCAGCAGGTGCAGGTCCTGCTTGCCCGCCTTCTGCACGTCGTCCTTGTAGCCACCGTTCCACGGCTCCTGGACGATGTTGACCTTGATGCCGACGGCCTTGAGGTCGTCCGCGATCGCGCCGCCGATGTCCACCGGGTTCGGCATGTAGGGCCGGGTGACCTCGGTGGGCACGTAGAAGTTCAGCGTCAGGTCGCTCGCCCCGGCCTGCTGCAGCAGCTGCTTCGCCTGGTTCGGGTCGTAGCTGTGCTTCTCCACCGAGTCGGTGTAGCCGGGCACGTTGTTCGGCAGGAACTGCGTCTGCGCGTAGGCACCGCTGGGCAGCTTGTTCTTGGCCAGCTGGTCCTTGTTGATCGCGTACTCGATCGCCTTGCGGACGCGGACGTCCTGCAGCTTCGGGTTGTTCTTCTGGTTGATGCCCAGGTAGAGGATGTTGAAGGCCGGGCGGATCAGGACCTGGTTGCCCGCGTCCTTCAGCGAGTTGTAGTCCGCCGGGCTCGGGAAGTCGTAGCCGTCGATGGTGCCGGCGGCGAGCTCCTGCTTGCGGGCGTTCTCGTCCTCGATGATCTTGAAGATCAGCTTGGCCGTCTTGGCCTTCTCACCCCAGTAGTCGTCGTTGCGGACCAGGGTGATCGTCTTGTTCGTCTTGTCGTAGCTCTCGAACTTGTACGGGCCGGTGCCGGTGGGGTGCTCGTTGGCGTACGCGGGGTACGTGAACGAGTCGCCGCTCTGGGTCACGTTGTCGGCGTCGTACTTCTTCAGCGCGTCGGGGCTGGAGATCGACAGCGACGTGAGGCCGAAGGCGTCCGGGAAGGCGCCCTTCGCCTTGTTGAGGTTGATGACGGCGGTGAAGTCGTCCTTCGCCTCGCACGACTTGTACACCGGGGAGCCGGTCGCGTCGCCCTCGTTCTTGGCGAAGCCCTCGAAGACGTCGCCGTAGTAGATCATCTGGCTCTGCGCCGCCGCGCCCTTCATGTTGTACCAGCGGTCGAAGTTGAAGCAGACCGCCGCGGCGTTGAAGGGGGTGCCGTCGTGGAACTTGACGCCCTGACGCAGGGTGAAGGTCCAGGCCTTGCCGTCGGCGCTCGGGGTCCACGCGGTCGCCAGGTCGCCCACCAGCTCCGTGGTACCGGGCTTGTACGTGACGAGCGTGTCGAACATCTGCCGGGCAGGACGGAAGCTCTCACCGTCGTCGTTGAAGATCGGGTCGAAGTTCTTCGGCGCGCCCGCGGCACCGAAGACGAACGTCTGGTCGGCACCACCACCCGAACCGCGTTCGGAAGCGCAGGCCGACATGGCCACGGCGAGCGCGCCGGTCAACCCGATCAGGGCGAGCCGGCGCAGACGAGCCACCCGCTGAGGGAGCATGGGAACTCCTAGTAGAAGTTGCAGTTTGATCGACGACCCTAGCCCCCAATGGGCGTTTTGCTTAACCACGCCAGGTTACGATCGCGCTACGTAAAAGGCCGTTCCATCACACCGCGGGCGGTTGTCGTTGCGCTCCGTAGAGAATTTGCCCGAAAAGACCTGCAAGTGTGCCTCCGAATGGGTGAACGGGCGGTCGACGGCGAACCACCCCCGCTCGAACGCCTGCCACCGCACGAGGTGCTCCCGGGACGCCTCGCCGTCCCGCTGAACGGCACGCTCCAGCCGCGTCCGGGGGTCTGGACCACCGAGCCAGCACAACGCGGACAACAGCGGCCGAACGGATTTCCGGGCGGCCGACACCCCTTCGACGACGAGCACGCCCGGCGGGGGCACGACGACCCGCTCCCCGGGCTCTGGACGGCCACTGGTCCAGTCCAGCTTGACGTAGCTGCCCGGCTCGCCGTGCGCGAGCGGTTCGAGGACGCCGGCGACCAGGCGCGGCCACCACGCGACGGGGTCGTCCCAGGTGGCGAAGGAGTCGGTGCTGACGAGCGCCGAGTCCGGCAGTTCGGCGCACAGCCGCGCGGCGAAGGTGGATTTGCCCGCGCCGGAGGGGCCGTCGACCGCGACGAGGCGGACGCGGCCCAGCCGCGGCGGTGCGGCGAGCACCGCGGCGGCGAGGTCAGAGAGTGCGGCGTCCGGACAGCGCACGGCCCAGCGTCAGCTCGTCGGCGAACTCCAGGTCCCCGCCCATCGGCAGGCCGGAGGCGAGGCGGGTGACCGTGAGCCCGGGGAAGTCGCGCAGCATCCGCACCAGGTACGTCGCCGTCGCCTCGCCCTCGGTGTTCGGGTCGGTCGCGATGATCACCTCGGTGACCTCCTCGCCGCCGATCCGGGTGAGCAGCTCACGGATGCGCAACTGGTCCGGACCGATGCCGGACAACGGGTCCAGCGCGCCGCCCAGCACGTGGTAGCGGCCCTTGAACTCGCGCGTGCGCTCCACGGCGAGCACGTCCTTGGGCTCCTCGACGACGCAGATCAGCGACGTGTCGCGGCGCGTGTCCCGGCAGATGCGGCACTGCTGTTGTTCGGAGACGTTGCCGCAGATCTCGCAGAACTGGACGCCCTCGCGGACCTTGCCGAGCACGTCCTGCAGCCGCGCGATGTCCGCCGGGTCGGCGGCGAGCAGGTGGAACGCGATCCGCTGCGCGCTCTTCGGGCCGATGCCCGGCAGGTGACCGAGCTCGTCGATCAGGTCCTGGACTACCCCTTCGTACAACCCGGTCGCCTTCTACTGGCCGAGCCCGGGCAGGCCGAACCCGCCGAGGTCGGGCATGCCGCCGCCGAGCGCCCCGGTCACCGGGCCGAGCTTCTCCTCGGTGAGCTTCTGCGCGTTCTTGCTCGCGTCCCGCACCGCGGCGACGACCAGGTCGGCCAGCGTCTCGGTATCCTCGGGGTCGACGACCTTCGGGTCGATCTTGAGGCTCTTCAGTTCCATGCCGCCGGTGACCGTCGCGGTGACCAGTCCACCGCCGGCGCTGCCGGTGACCTCGGTGCGGGCGAGCTCCTCCTGCGCCGCGACGAGCTGCTGCTGCATCTGCTGCGCCTGCTGGAGGATCGCCTGCATGTCGGGCATTCCGCCGCCGGGGTTGACCATTTGCCGTTTCCCATCCGTGAAGGGACCTGCACGTACTGCCCAGACTAACGTCCGGTGGGCGTGGCAGGCGCTCCGGCGCCCCGGGGGTGTGCGACGGTGGGCGCATGAGGTGGCGGATGGTGCTGGCGGGGACGCTGCTGCTCGCGGGGTGCACGAGTGGTGGCGGGAGTCCGGTGCCGGGTTCGCCGGGGGTTTCTGTTGTTCCGTCCGGTGTTTCCGGGGCTCCGTCTGTGCTGTCTTCTGCTGCGCCGTCGTCGTCCCGGCCGCAGCGGGTCGTGGTGCTCGATCCGGGGCACAACGGTGGTAACGCGAGCCACCCCGGTGTGATCAACAAGCCCGTCCCGGCGGGGCGTGGCGAGACGAAACCGTGCAACACCACGGGAACCGCGACGAGAACGGGGTACCCGGAGCACGCGTTCACGTGGGACGTCGCACAGCGAGTGGGGGCGCTGCTCAGGGCGGCCGGACTGCGGGTCGAGTACACGCGGAACGACGACAACGGCGTCGGACCTTGTGTGGACAGGCGAGCGGCCATCGGCAACGAGGCGAACGCGGACGCGGTGGTCTCGATCCACGCCGACGGGTCGACTTCGCCCGGTGCGCACGGGTTCCACGTGTCGTACTCGGCGCCGCCGCTGAACCCCGCGCAAGGCGAGCCGTCGATCTCGCTGGCCCACGCACTGCGGGACTCGCTGCAGCGGGCGGGCTACCCGACGTCGACGTACCTCGGGTCCGCGGGCATCTACCCCAGGGACGACCTGGCCGGTCTCAACCTGTCGACCCGCCCGGCCGCCCTGGTGGAATGCGGCAACATGCGCAACGCGACCGAGGCCGCGGCGATGGCCAGCCCGGAGGGGCGGGCGCGGTACGCGCAGGCCATCGCCTCGGCGATCGAGGCTTTTTTGGGTTGAGGGGGGTGGTGGTGGGTGGCGTAGCGGCGGGGCGGCGCGGTGGAGCCGCGCAGCCGCGGAGCGAGGCGAGCGGGGCGCGGAGCGGCGGGGAGCCGCGTAGCGGCGGGGAGCCGCGTAGCGGCGGGGAGCCGCGTAGCGGGGCGCGGAGCGGCGCAGCCGGGCGCGCGGAGCGGCGTGCG
>NZ_BAABIB010000063.1:0-124924 GCF_039542405.1 Amycolatopsis dongchuanensis | reverse complement strand
CCCGTCCCCTCACCTCAGGCCCTCACCCACGTCACCAACGTCACGACCCGCAACACCTAGCCCGGGAAGTCGAACCGGTAGCCCTGCGCCGTGAACCACGGCAGCAGCTGGTTGAGCGCCTCGACGGTCTGCGCCCGCTTGCCCCCGCCGTCGTGCAGGAGGACGACCGCGCCCGGCTGCACCGCCCGCTGCACGGTCGCCACGATCTGTGCCGTCCCGGGCAACGTCCAGTCACGGGAGTCGACGCTCCAGGAAAGCGGTTTCATGCCCTGCCGCGCCGCGACGGTGGTCAGCAGCTCCGACCAGTTCCCGCCCGGCGCGCGGAAGTACGGCACGGGCACGTCGCGGTCGGCGGCGACCTGGAGGTCCGACCAGCACCCCGCGATCTCGGCGGTGATCCGCTGCTCACTGCGCCGCGGCAGCTGCTCGTCGTGGCTGATCGTGTGGTCGCACAGGCGCATCCCCCGGTCGACCACGGCGCGCACCAGCTCGGGGTGGCGCACGGCGTTCGTGCCGATCATGCAGAACGTCGCCACCGCACCCGCGCGGGTCAGGGCGTCGAGGATCTGCGGCGTGTAGACCGGGTCGGGACCGTCGTCGAACGTGAGGGCGACCGTGCGGCCCTGGCCGGCGGCGCTGCGCACGAGGCCCGCGGCGGGAGGCGGAGGCAGCTCCGTGGCAGGGGCGGGCGTGACCTGCGCGGCAGCGGCGGCGACGGGGGCAGGGGCGGCGGGTGCGCCCTCCGCGGAGGAGAACAGCGTCACGGCCGCCGTCGTGGCCAGGACGAGCGCGCTGAGCAGCACCGCCCACCGATAGCAGTACGGCGGGCGCAGCACCCGGTAACGCAAGCCGCCACCTCCAGCCGGTCACGGAACGCAAGACGTCTTGTCGACTCGGGCTGCACGATAGGGTGACGTGGGCGCAAACCGGCGGAACCGCGCCGGTCTTTCGTAGCGTCGTGTCGCGGTTTGCTCCGGATGGCCCACACGGTTCAGTGAGCGGCCAGTGCCCGTCCGATGTAGATCGCGCTCAGCGCGGCGAAGATGTAGGCCTGCACCACCTGGACCAGCGCCTCCAGGAACGTCGTGAGCACCGCGAAGGCGAACGCGACCACGGACACGGCCTTGCCGAGCCCGTTGCCGTGCAGCAGCAGGAACTCCCCGCCGAGGGTGAACGCGAGCAGCAGCAGGTGCCCGGCGAACATCGCGGCGAACACCCGGATGGCGAGCGTCAGCGGGTCCATGAAGAACCGCAGGAACGCCTCGATCGGCGTCAGCAGCGGGTACACGGCCTTCGGCACCCCGGCGGGGAACAGCTGGTTCTTCAGGTAGCCGCGCAGGCCGTGCCGCCGGATGCCGACGACCTGGCACAGCGGGAACACCACGAAGACCGCGAGCGCGACCGGAAAACCGATCCGGCCCATCGTCGGGAACTGCACGAGCGGGATCAGCCCGAAGATGTCGTTCACGAGCACGAAGGTGAACAACGCCAGGATCAGCGGTACGAACGGCCGGAAGTCGGCGCTGCCGATCTGGTCGCGCGCGATGCGCTCGCGGGCCAGGTCGTACACCCACTCGGCGGCGAACTGCAGCCGTCCGGGCACGAGCCGGGGCCTGCGGGTCGCCAGCAGGAAGAAACCGGCGATGATCACGACCGACAGCACCACCAGCACCATGGGCTTGGTGACGGGGCCGAAGAACGGCGGCAGGGCGAAGTCACCCGCGCCGGGTGCCTCGAACGTCCCGGCCCGGAGCGAAATCCTCATCGATCTCCCCAGCTCTCCCGCCGCCACCGATCCTACTGGCCGCCGGGAGCCCGGAGAAACCTCATTTCCGCGCGAGGCCCACCCAGTGCAGCTTCTCCCGTTCCCGCTTCGGCAGGCCGGCCACGACGAGGTCGTAGGAATCCTCGATGAGCTGGTGCACCAGCGGATCGGGCACCGAACCGTCGAGCACGACGGTGTTCCAGTGCCGCTTGTTGAGGTGGTACCCGCCGGTGATCGCGGGGTACTGCAGGCGCAGCTGGACTGCGAAATCCGGATCGCACTTCAGGCTCACCCGCAGGGGTTTCGCCCGCAACGGGCTCAGCGCGAACATCTTCCCCGCCACCTTGAACACGCTGTTGTGCTCGTCGAAGGGAAACTCCTCGCGCGCGCCGGGCAGGTCCAGGCACAGGCGCTTCAGCTCCGCAGGCTTCACCGCCCCACCCTAACCCGGTTTCCGCACCAGGCCGGTGAACCCGGCGACGAACAGCGTGACGAAAGCCCACGCCAGCGCCTGCAGCACCCACGACGCGGCGACGAGCACCCCGCCCGCGCCCGCCGGGTCCAGCTGGCAGCGCTGCTGCATTTCGGTCTTGACCAGCGGGGTGGCGGTGTTCAGCGCGAGCCCGACCTGCTCGACGAGCGTACACCGCCCTGACTGTCCGATGTGGACAGCCAAACCCGCTGGTCCCGCGATTCCGGCGACGAGCAGCACCGACAACGCCACCACCCCGGCCCACCACACCAGCGCGACCGCGGGCCGGTAGCCGTAACCGACGGTGAGCCCGGCGACGCGGTGCCACAGCCTGCCGCCGGGCGGGAGGTGACCGCGGCGCAGCAGGTCCCGTTGCCGCGCAAGGTGGATCCTGCGCACGTCCCGCTCGTTGCCCGCCGCGCGGTGCGCCTCGGCCAGCTGCAGGTACGGCTGGCTGGCGTAGTGCGAAGTCCGGTGCGCCAGCAGGTCCAGCCACTCGGCCAGCTCCGTCCGCCGCGGGACCCCGGTGTAGGTGAGGCCGTCGAGCTGCACGAGACCCGGGGTGAACGACGCGGGCAGCTGCACCGTGCCCGCGACGCGCACCTGCCCGAGGTTGAGCACCAGGTCACGCGGTTCCGCGGCGAACGCGTGCCCGTCCTCCCCCGCGAAGCGCCCGCCGATCTCGGCGCCCACCAGGCGCAGCGTGCCGTTCTCGTGCCTGCCTTCGGCGTGGAAACCCTGGTTGAGCATGAGGTTGCTGCGGGTGCACAGGTAGTCGCCGACGAGCGTCGGCCCTTCGGCGTTCACCAGCCACGCGCCACCGAGGTTCAGCTGACCGCCGATGCGGGCGCCGGAAAGCCGGATGGTGCCGAGCGGGCCGCCGCCCTCGGCGCGGAACCCGCGGTTGAGGAACACCCCCGCGCCCGTCACGAGGTTGTTACCGTGGAAGGCCGGGGCCTCCGGGTGGGTGCTGATCAGGTGGGCACCGGACACGTCGACCACCGACCCGACGCTCGCCCCGGCCAGGTTCAGCACGCCGTCGGCGGTTCCGGCGCGCAGCCGGGCACCCAGGAGCAGCAACGCCCGGTCGAAGCGGGCCTCCACCGCGACGACGTTGTGTCCCACCAGACCTGACAGGTCCACAGTGGACAGATGTGCGCCGGTGAGCAGGACCGGTTCACTCGTGCGGCAGTCGATCAGCTGCAGCGGCAGCCGGGTCTCGACCTCGCTGAGGTCCAGGCCGCCCCGCAGCTCCGCGTTCCGGAGCCGGATACCCCGCGGATCGGGCTCGCCGCCGGGCCACGCGAACCCACCGAGCAGCATCCGGCGGAGCACCGCACCGCGGACGGGCTCGCCTCCGGCGTCGTACCACTCCCCCTTCACGACCGCTTCGGCGAGCGCGGTTTCGGCGGCGGTGAGCGTGTCTTCCACGGCGGGCACAGTAGCGGGAGGTCCCCCGGGGCCGCTCCGGGAGTCGGTCGGAGTGGCCCCGGAGGCTTCCCTCAGTGGAACGGGGCGAGTTCCACGGTGAAGGAAGTCGGTGCGGTGTCCTGGATGTAGGAGGCGAACCCGGCGACGTCGTCGAAGGCGAAGCCGTACGCCTTCCCGTCCGCGCTGTTCTCGTGCAGCAGGCGGGCGTAGTGGTTCGTCACGGACTCGCGGTAGAACGCCGCCGGGTCCGTGCCGGGCTGCGACGCGCTGCTCAGCAGGGTCGACCGGTTGAACCCGGCCGCCAGCACCGCCGCCACGGGCCCGGTGACGCCGTCGTTCGGCGCCGCGAGCGCCCCGTCGCAGAACAGCACGTCACGCGTGCTGGGCCTGGAGAAGGGCGCCACGCCCCCGTCGAACCGGAACAGGCCGTCGGACACCCGGCCGGTGCGGGTCCCGCCGTTCACCGACACCGTCAACGGGGTCGAGGCGTACTTCTGCCACACCGCGTCGATGTAGGGGTCGAAGTAGTTCGCCGGGAACAACCCGGCCTCGATCCCGTGCCCCGGCGCGATCACGCGCAGGTCGTCCACGACGAGCGACGCGAACTCGGGCACCTGGGCCAGGCCGCGGAAGATCGCGTCCCGCCCGCCCGGCACGAGGTGACCGGTGGTCTGCGTGCTCGTGCCCGTCAGCGTGATCGCCAGCGGGACGGCGAACATGTCGACCATCGTGGTGTTGCAGAACATCCCCGCGCTGTTGTGGGTGAACTCGACGAAGTCGTGCAGCACGCGGTAGCTCGGGTCGCTTTCGACCCAGCCCGCCGGGTACTGCAGCGCCGCGTTCCCCGCGCCGTCGGTGACGACCTTGAACCTCAGCTTGTCGCCGAGGGAGAAGTACACGCGGCCGGACATGTCGGCGGGGATGCTCAGCCGGGTGTCGCCGTCGGCCGCGAGCGGGATCGACAGGTCCGCGAACCCGTCCGAACCGTTGTCGGACGGGGAAACCTGCTTCACGCTGCCGTCGGGCCGGACGAACACCTGCTTGCCGCTGGTGAGGTCCGTGCCGACGATGTAGCAGAAGATCTGGCTGTTGGCGAACCGGTAGGTGTGGTTGACGACGGTCATCGGCAGGGTCGCGCCGGCGGCCTGCGCGCCCCGGCCGGAGGTCTGCGCCGCGACCACGGCGGCGCCGATCGGGGCGCCGACGAGTGCGACGGCCATGCCCTGGAGGAACGAACGTCGGGTGGGCATTTTTCCGCTCCTCTCGCTCAGAAGGCCGCGAAGGCCCTGGTGAAGTCCAGCGGCTGCTGGGCGATGCTGCTGCAGGTGGCCTGCGCGAACCCGGCGGGGCCGCCGGGGCAGGGCTGGTCGCGGGTGGCCGACCACATGGCGAGCCACGCCAGCCCCTTGCCGCTCGCGAACTCCGCGAGCTGCTTCGCGTCGGCGACGGTGAACACCTCGGTCGCGACGTCGTTCACGCCGATCATCGGGGTGACGGCGACGTGGTGCCACGCGTCGGCGTCCGGCAGCCCGAGCACGGACTTGACCTGCGCCTGGGTGGCGGTGGCGGCGTCGATCGCGAACTGGCCCATGCGACCAGAGGGGTTCGGGGCGGCGCCGTCGCCGTAGTCCATGGCCATCACGTTGACCGCGTGCACGGTGACGCCGTTGGCCTTGGCGTTCTGCAGCAGGTTCACGCCATCCTGGGTGAGACCGCTGGGCAGCACGGGCAGGGTGAAGGACACGTCGAGCGTGCGGCCCGCGGCCGCGGCCTGCTGCTGCAGCTGGGCGATCGCCTGTGCGCGGCGGGTGTTGGCCGCGACGTCACCGAGCGCACCGCCCTCGATGTCGAAGTCCACCTTGGACAGTCCGTAGGTGCTGATCACCTTGCCGTAGGCGGAAGCCAGGGACGAGGCGTCGGTGCAGGCCTGCGCGAGCTCGATACCCGCGGCGCCACCGAAGGAGACGCGCACGTCACCGCCGAGCTCCCGCAGCCGCCCGATCTGCCCCGGCACGCCTTCGGTGTTCAGCTCGCTCACGCCGCCCCACTTCGGGGTGCAGCCGCCGCCGGAGAGCACGAACGCGAGCGTGAAGTCCTTGACGCCCGTGGCGTTCGCGGTCGAGATGAGGTCGTAGGGCGGGTACAGCGAGGTGTCGACGTAGGGCGCGAAGCGGCCGGACGCGTCGGTGGCCGGCTTGCTCGTGGTCGTGCTGGGCGTGGACCGCGTGGTGGTCGTCTTCGAGGTGGACGGTGCGGTCGTCGGCGCGCTGGAGGGGGCCGAGGTGGTCACAGGCGGCGAACTCGTCGTGGGGGTGCTGCCGGGGGTGGTGCAGTCGGCTCCGTTGATGCGGCACTCGGTGGGGTCGGCGCCCCCGCTCACGACGAAACCGACGTCGACGGAGCCGTCGGCGGGCAGCGTCGGCTGCCAGGCGGGCGGGGTGACCGTGACCTGCTGCCCGGACACCGTGTAGGACGCGTTCCACAGCGACGTGATCTTCGCGCCGGCGGGGAGGGTGAAGGTGAGCTTCCAGGCGCTGGGCCCGCCGCTGGGGTTGCTCACCTGGTACTGCGCCGAATAGCCGGTGCTCCAGTCGCCGGTCTTGACGTAGACCGCGCTCGGGCCCGCGGCGCTGGCCGTGCCGGGGATCGCGGCGAACGCGACTCCGCCCCCGATCGCGAGGGCCGCCGCGGCGCCGGAGAACAGCTGGCGCCGGCGGCGGTGCCGGCCTGGGTGGGACGACATCAGGGTGTTACCTCCTTGGGACGGGAACTGACGGCGGGGACGCTAGTGCGGGCGCGCGCTGTCAGGGCCGGTCCTCAGGGAGGGCGAAAGGTCTTTTAAGGCGGGGTTAAGGCAGGGGGTGCGCGGGCGTGTGGAGGCACTCGCCCGCCGGACCGCTGAGCCGAGCCGCAGGCGCCGTGCGCAGCCGGAGGCGGATGTCCGCTCCGCCGCGGGACGTGCGGCCGATCGTCAGCTCGCCGCCCGTCGATTCGGCCACTCGGCGGGCGATGTCCAGGCCCAGGCCCGTCGAACCGGCGCCGCCCGCGCCCTCGCCCCTGCGCAGCGCCGCCTCCGGGTCCGCGATGCCGGGACCCGAGTCGTAGACCCTGACGGTCACCGCGTAGTCCGTCCGGCGCACCTCCACCCCGAACGACACGCCCTCGTCGGTGTGCCGGAAAACGTTGCCCAGCACGGCATCCAGCGCCGCCGCGAGATCCGCCCTCGACACCGGCACCAGCGCGGGACGCCCCGTGCCGTCGACCCGCCAGCGGCGGCCCTGGTCCTCCGCGAGCGCCGACCAGAAGTCCGTCCGGTCGCGCACCACGTCGGCGGCGTCGCAGCCCAGGATCACCGTCTCGTCCTCGCCCCGGCCGCGGGCCGCGCGGATGAGGTGGTCCACCTCGTGCTCCAGCCGCGCCACCGCCTGCCGCGTCTGTTCCGCGGTTTCCGAATCGTCCAGCGCGGCGGTGTTGAGCCGCAACACGGTCAGGGGCGTGCGCAGCCGGTGGGACAGGTCCGCGGCCATTTCCCGTTCCGTCGCCAGCAACTGCCGCACGCGCTCGGCCATCGCGTTGAACGCCGCGGCCGCCTCCCGCAGCTCCGGCGGCGCGTCACGGTCCTCGTCGGGGGCTCGCGCCTGGAGGTTCCCCGCCCCGAGATCCCGCGCCGCCGCCGCGAGCCTGCGTGCCGCGCCGACGATCCGGGTGCCCAGCCGGTCCGCGACGAGCACCGAGATCACCACCAGCGCGGCCGCGACCCCGCTGAGCACGAGCCACGCCGTCGGCACCCCCGCCGACAACGCCGCCTCCGGGACGAACACCTCCACCAGCGCGATCCTGGCGTTGTCCACGGCGACCGGTTGCAGCAGCGCATACCCACCGGGCACCGGCACGGTGGCCGACCGCCCGCCCGCCGCCGTCACCGCGAGCTGCCCCGCGTCCGCGCGCGCCGTGCCGAGCGTGTCGAACGCGCCCTCGGCGGTCGGCACGTGCACCGCGACCAGCCCCGCCGTGCCCGCCTTCGTGCTCGCCAAGGCCCGTTGCAGCGCACCGTGATCCGTGGTGATCGCCAGCGCCGGGCCGAGTTCCGCGGCCTGCCGCTCGGCCGAGCTGAACGCGCGGTCGTGCGCCGTCTCCTGCACCATCAGGCCCAGCGGCACCAGGAACGCCAGCGCCACCATCGTGGTCACGGCGACCGCCACCTTGGCCAGCGCCCACCTCACGGCGCCTCGATCTTCACGCCGACCCCGCGCACGGTGTGCAGGTAGCGGGGTTTCGCCGCCGTCTCCCCCAGTTTCCGGCGCAGCCACGACAGGTGCACGTCGATGGTCTGGTCCCCGCCGTAGGCCTGCTGCCACACCGCGGCGAGCAGTTCCCGGCGCGGCACCACGACCCCCGGCCGCGCCGCCAGGAACGCCAGCAGGTCGAACTCACGCCGCGTCAGCTCCAGCGGCCTGCCGTCGAGCGTGGCCTCGCGGCGGTGCGGGTCGACGACGAGCCCGCCGACGCGCAGCAGTGCCGGAGCCGCGCCCGCCGCCCCGGACCGCCGCAGCACGGCCGCGATCCGCGCGGTGAGGTGCTCGGGGGAAAACGGTTTCACGAGGTAGTCGTCGGCGCCGCTGTTGAGCAGCCGCACGATCCCGCTCTCGTCGTCGCGTGCCGTCGCGACGACCACCGGGACGTCCGTGACGGCACGCAGCATCCGCAGCGCCTCCGCGCCGTCGAGGTCGGGCAGCCCCAGGTCGAGCACCACGAGATCGCAGCCGACCCGCGTCACCTCCTGCAGCGCGGGCAACGCGGCACCGACGCTGCGCACCGCGTGCCCGGCGGCCGACAGGTGCCGGACGAGCGCGGCCCGCACCGAGGCATCGTCTTCCACCACGAGAACTGTCGCCATAGCGCGCTACCGTACGCAACGTGAGAGGTCGTACGCTGCTCCGCGTCGCCGCCTGGGCGGCGGCCACCGCACTGGGCATGGCGATGTCGTGGTTCGGGGTGCACAGCGTGCTTTCCGCCGACGCCTCCGGTGACGCACCACAGGCGATCCCGGTCACCGCGCCCACGCCGTCGCCGACGCTCGCGCCGCCCACGAGCACCACTACTCGCTCCTCGTCACCACCACCGACGTCCTCCACCACACGCACGACGACGTCCACCCCACCCCCGGTCACCAGCAGCAGCGCCGCCGGTGACGTGCGCGCCTACCAGCTCACCGGCGGCCGCGTGGTGCTCGAACTCGGTGCCACGTCGGCGAAACTGGTGTCCGCCACCCCCGCGGAGGGGTGGCAGGTGCAGGCGTGGCAGGCCGACGGCTGGCTGCGGGTGGACTTCCGCCGCGACGGCACGACGTCCTCCTGCTTCGTCACGTGGAACGGCCATCCCCCGTCGGTCCAGACCACGTGACGAAGCAGGAAAGCGCTTTCAGCAGGCGCCGTTGTCGACCCAGACCCCGGCAGCGCCACCCGGGGTGTCACCGTAGGTCCACCAGCGGGCCGTCCACTTGTGTCCGTTGTAGGAAACGACGGCGCCGCCGTTGTACGCGGTGGTGGCACTCCACGCCGCGACCGCACAGCTGCCCGGCGTCGTCGAGGTCGGCGGCGGCGTCGTGGGCGGCGTGGTGGTCACCGGCGGGGTCGCCCCGGCGAACCGGGCGGTGAACTTCGTGAAGTCCCAGTCGTTCTGCGTCACGTTGCTGCACACGCCGTTGTCGGTGGTCGTGGTGCAGGCGCGGTCGCGGTTGACGGACCAGAACGTGAACCGCCCCAGGCCGTGGCTCGTGGCGTAGTCGAGCACCGTCTGGAAGTCGGCCTGGGTGAAGTACTCCGACACGTCTGTCTTGCCGTTCATGCCCGAGAAACCCTCGTGCGCGTAGGCGGTGGCGCTGTCCCACCCGAGGTGGCTCATCAGCAGCGAGTGGAACGCCTCCAGCGCCGAGGTCTGGCTCGCGGCGCCGTTGAACCCGCCGTCGAAGGGCATGATCGAAAAGTTGTTCGGCGTGAAGCCCAGGCTCTTCGACTTGTCCAGCAGCTGGGTCCCGAACCAGCCGGTGCCCGCGGCCGTGCCCGGCATGGTGACCGACACGAACAGGCCCGGGTTGTTGCGCTGCAGGATCTGCGCGGCGCCGAGCTCGTTGTTGATGGCCGCGTCGTTCTCGTACTCCGGCTCCTCCAGGTCGAAGTCGATCGCGCGCAGCCCGTACTTGTCGATCACCTGCTGGTACGCGGCGGCGGTAGCGGCCGGGGTCGAGCAGGTCTGCCCGAGCTTGGTGCCGCCGTATCCGCCGACGGAGACCGAGACGTCCCCGCCCGCGCCTCGGATCCGGCTGATCACGTTCGCGACCGTGGTGTCGGAGGAGACGGCGGACGTGCCGTCCCACGTGGGGCTGCAGCCCCCGCCGTTCGGGGCGAGGATGAAGGCGAGCTGGAACGCCTTCTGCCCCGTCGCGCTCATCACGGTCACCGGGTCGGGCGGGTTGTTGCTCTGCGGCATCAGGTAGGGCGCCGAGGCGTACCAGTTGCTGCTCAGCGCCGCGGCGCCGACGGCGGCCGAGGCACCGGCGTGCGCGGCGAGGGTGAAGGCGGTGCCGGCCGCGACCGTGGCCGCGGCGAGCGCGGCGGCGATCCTGTGTCTACGCATTTTTCCTCCTGGGGGACGGGGAACGCGCTTCTCGTAATGTGGACTAGACCAATCTCGTCCGTCAACACTTTGGACTGGACCAGGCCGTGGTGCCTACTTCCGTCGGGATCCCGGCAAAGCAGGCGAAAAGTTCAGGGACCCCCTCCGGGGACTTCCCGATGCGGGACGGGCGGCGGGGCGGGATCGTGGAGGCATGCCGAACACGAAGACCCTGACCCGATCCCGCCACGACCGCGTGATCGCCGGCGTGTGCGCCGGCCTCGCCGACTGGCTGGGCTGGCGCCCCCGCACGGTGCGGCTGCTGTTCGTCCTGTCGTGCCTGCTGCCCGGCCCGCAGTTCCTGATCTACCTGCTGCTGTGGATCATCCTGCCGAAGGCGCCCCGCTGAACCCCTGTTAGCCTCGCGACGTGGGTCGTTGCGCCTGGGCCGAGGGCTCCGAACTGATGATCGCCTACCACGACACCGAATGGGGCCGCCCGGCGCACGACGACGGGTACCTGTTCGAGCTGCTGCTGCTCGAGGGCGCGCAGGCGGGGCTGTCGTGGTCCACGGTGCTGAACAAGCGCGAGAACTACCGCCGCGCGCTGGACGGGTTCGACTACACCCGCATCGCCCGCTACGGGCAGGCGAAGCTCGACGAGCTGCGCGCCGACGCCGGCATCGTCCGCAACCGCCTGAAGATCGAGTCCACGGTCCGCAACGCCAAGGCGTTCCTCGCGGTGCGCGAGGAGTTCGGCACCTTCGACGCGTACCTGTGGCAGTGGGTCGACGGCGTGCCGGTGGTGCACCGGCGCCGCCCGGGCGAACCGCTGCCCGCGAGCACGGAACTGTCCGGCCGCCTCTCGAAGGACCTCAAGCGCCGCGGCTTCACGTTCGTCGGCACCACGATCGTCTACGCCTACCTGCAGGCGGTCGGCGTCGTCGACGACCACGTGGAAGGCTGCGTCGCGATCGCCTGAGCGTCACGACGCGCGGGTCCCGGCGGCCGCTCCTCCCGCGAGCACGAGCGCGAACACCACGTACGAGGCGAACAGGCCGCCGGTGCCGGGCGCCGAGCTGAGCGCGCCGCCCACCGCGCGGCCGAGCACCCCGCCGATGGCCTCCGCCGCGATGGCGGACGTGGCCAGTTCGGTGGGGGTGAGACCGGTCGTCCCGGCCGTGGTGGCCATGACGTACAGGGCGGGGTAGGCGATCCCGACCCCGACGCCCGCCACGGTCCAGGACACCAGCGCGGCGGGGAACGACGGGGCCACGAGCAGCATCGCGGCCACGACACCGACCCCGGCCGCCGCCACCGCCAGCCCCGCCACCGGAAAAGCCCCCTTGCCGTGCCGCCGCACCAGGCGCGGGACCAGCAGGCTCGTGACCGCCCACGCCAGCGGCGCCCCGCTGAGCACGATCGCGGCCTGCGCGAGCGGGGTGCCGTAGCCGTCCGTGAGCAGGACCGTGATGAGGCTGTCGGCGCCGAAGTAGCCGAAGGCGAACAACACCAGCGCGGCGACCGCCGCCGGAGTTCCCCGCCGCAACCGGCCGGACCCGGGTGGCAACAGCGCGCCGGCACCGGCGAACGCGACGGCCGCGCCCGCCAGCGTGACCGGCCAGCCACCCGCGCCGAACGCGATCACCGTGGCACCGGCCGGGACGAGCAGGGCGCGCCCGACCGGCCGGGGCGGCCCCTGCGGCCGGGCCGACCGCAACGCCGCCCTGCCGACGAACAGACGACCGAGCAGGACGACCGGCACCGGCGCGAGCAGCGTCCACCGCCAGCCCAGCCAGTGCTCGAGGGCGAGCGTCGCGGCGGGACCCACCAGCGCGGGCAGGATCCACATCGCCGAGGACGCCGCGACGACCCGCACCCGCAGGCGCTCGTCGAGGTGCTCGATCGCCGAGCTGATCCCGAACACGCCCAGGACCCCACCCGAGAACCCGGCGAGGAACTGTCCCAGCGCGAACAACTCCGCGCTCACGGCGGACGCGGCCACGCCCAGCCCGGCGAGGTAGCCGGCCAGCCCGGCGGTGAGCGTGAGCCGGGCGCCGAGCCGGTGCACGACCCGGCCCGCCAGCGGCAGCGCGACGAACAACCCGAGCGTCGTGCCCGCCGTCAGCAGGCCCAGCCGGTCGCGTGCGGACAGTCCGGCGGCGACGACCGGCAGCAGCGTCGACGCCACGAAACTCGTGACGGCGGCACCGAACTCCAGCGCGACGATGCCCACCGCCAGCGCGACCGCTCCCCTGGCGACCGGCTTCGACCCCATACCCGCTAGGGAATCACAACCTCCGTGTTCTCGCGGGCGAACGCCCAACCCCGCGCCGTCGCCCGCGGCGTCACGCCGTCGGTGATCCAGCGCTCCAGCAGCAACGCGACCTTCGCCCGCATCTCCGTGCGCAGGCGGCGGAACGAGTCCTCCGGGTCCGCGCCGACCTGGCCCAGCAGCAGCCACCACGCCCACGCCGCCGCGCCCGCGTTGGCCACGAAGTCCGGGATCACCGGGATGCCGCGCCCGGCGAGCATCGCCTCGGCCTCGGGGGTGGTGGCCGCGTTCGCCGCCTCGACGACCACCTTCGCTGCGACGTCCACGGTGTTGTCCGGCGTGATCGCGTACGAGATCGCCGCGGGCACGAGGATGTCCGCCTCGATCCCGACGACGGCGCCGCGCGGCAGCCGCCGCACGTCCTCCGGCACCCGGGACCGGTCGATCTCCCCGAAGGCGTCCCGCAACTCCAGCAGCGACGGCACGTCCAGCCCGTCCGGGTGGTACAGGGTGCCCGCGGCGTCGGCGACCGCGACCACGCGCATCCCCGCCTCGTGCAGGTACCAGGCCGCGCCGCCGCCCATCGTGCCGATACCCTGGATCGCCACCGTCGTCGTCTCCGGCGCCCAGCCCCACGCGCTCGCGGCCCCGAAACACGCCTGCGCCACGCCGTACCCGCCGATCACGTCGCCCAGCAGACCGCCGGGCACGGGCGTGCCCAGACCGGCCCGGACCCGGCGCAGCGTGCGTTCCGGATCGGCCGAGCGGCTGATCGCCGCGTGGTAGGACTGCTGCAGGCCGAGCCGGGCGAACACGTCGTCGATGAGGTGCTGCGGCACGCCCAGGTCCTCCGCGGTGACCCAGTGGTCGTCGAGCCAGGGCCGCATCGCGGCGCAGAACCGGGTCAGCACTTCCGTCGCACGCGGGTCCTTCGGGTCGAAGTCGATCCCGCCCTTCGCCCCGCCCACCGGCAGGTCGAACGCGGCCGTCTTCGCGGCCATGCCGCGGGCCAGGTCCTCGACCTCGCGCAGCGTGCAGCCCGCGCGCATCCGCGTGCCGCCCGTGGCGAGGCCGGAAACCAGGGTGTGCACCACGAGGTACCCGTGTGCGCCGGTGACCGGGTCCGTCCACGTCAGCCGCAGCAGCGGCTCGGCTTCCCCCGCGGCGTCCCTGCCCCGCACCGGGTCCTGCATCGTGGTCATCCGACCTCCCCACTCACCGACAGCAACATCAGCCAGGGTGCGGGCGGGGCCGGACCGGCGTCCAGTTAGGGATCGTGCACGGTTCCGTTCACGCTTCCTGCACAAGGGCACAGTGGCTTTTACGCTGGGACGCATGGAGCTTTCGCTGCACCGGTTACGGTTGCTCCGGGAGCTGCGCCGCCGCGGCACGGTCACCGCGGCCGCGGCCGCCCTGCACTACACGGCTTCGGCCGTCTCGCAGCAGCTCGCCCAGCTGGAGCGGGACGTGGGCGCCAAGCTCATCGAACGGCTCGGCAGGCGCGTGCAGCTGACGGAGCTGGGGATGCTGCTCACCGACCACGCCGAGGAGATCCTGAAGTCCGTCGAACGGGCGACGATGGCGCTCAGGGAAGCGCAGGAGGGTGTCACAGCGCGGCTGACGGCGGGTGTGTGGGCGTCGGTCGCGTCGGGGCTCCTGCCGTACGCGCTGTCCGCGCTGGCCGCGGAGCACCCCGGGATCGAAGTGCGGACGAGGGAACTGGCACCCGAGGACACGGCGGCCGCGGTGCGGGACGGGAGCCTGGACTTCTCGTTCGTCATCGAGTACTGCGACTACCCGATGCCGTGGGACCCGGCGCTGACGAAGGTCGTGATCGCGGTCGAGCGGATGCACGCGGCGGTGCCGGAGGGCTGGGTGCCCGCGGGCAGCGTGCGGATGATCGAGCTGGCCGAGCACCCGTGGGTACTGGCCGGCCCGCGCTCGCACTTCGGCCGGGCGGTGCGGCTCGCGTGCCAGCGGCACGGGTTCGAGCCCCGCATCGAGCACGAGGTCGGCGAGCAGGCGACGGCGCTGGCGATGGTGGGCGCGGGGCTGGGCGTGACGCTGGTGTCGGACCTGGGGTTGTCGCTGCGCCCGGCGGGGGTGGACATCGTCGCGCTGACCGAACCGGTGATGCGCACGGTGTCGATCGCCCACCGCACGTCCAGCGCGAACCGGCCCTCACTGCAGCTGGTGATCGAAGCGGTCCGCGCCGCCGCCGCGGAGCGGGGCCTCGGGGCAGCGGCCCCGTTGCCTTAGCTTCCGGCGAAAAAGGCGGTTTTTCCCACCAAAGCAACTGGCACCGCCGCGGGTTCTGAGGGGCTTCCTCGCGAGGACAGCGCCTCCGTGGTGGGAGGCACAGCCGCGGAGCGTCCGTGAGGGGTGGTGGTCGGGCTGGCGGGCGGGGGGTCATGAGGAGGCGATCCCGGAGCCGAGAACACCGCGGCGCGCAGCGCCTCCGCCGGGGGTGGTGGTCGGGCCGGCGGGCGGGCCTCAGGTTCCGCCACCCGCACCGCCAAGCAGGCTTTCCGACACAGTTATCCACCGAAAACAGGTCACGGAGTGTCGGGGGTAGGTGGTAGGAAGGCTGGGTGACTTCCGACGACCCCTTCGCCGACCTCGATGGCTACGTCGCGCTCCCCCGCGCCGCCGGGCTCGCCCTCTCGCCCGACGGGCGGCGCCTGGTGGTGGGCGTGTCCACGCTCGACGCCAAGAAGACCAGGTACGTCTCCGCACTGTGGGAGGTCGATCCCGCCGGCGAGCGCCCCGCCCGGCGGCTGACGCGCAGCAAGGAGGGCGAGTCCGGCGCGGTGTTCACCCCGGAGGGCGACCTGCTGTTCGTGTCGTCGCGCCCGCTGCCCGACGCCGAGGAGGAGGACACTCCGCCGTCGCTGTGGCGGCTGCCCGCGGGTGGCGGCGAGCCGGAGCGCATCGCCTCGCCGCCCGGTGGTGTGCAGGGCGTGGCCGTCGCCCGTGAGGCGGGCACGGTCCTGGCGGGTACGGCCATGCTGCCCTCGGCGGCGGACGCCGAGCAGGACCGGAAGCTGCGCGCGGAACGCAAGGAGGGCAAGGTTTCCGCGATCCTCCACGAGGAGTACCCGGTCCGGTACTGGGACCACGACCTCGGCCCGGCGCGGCCCCGGCTGCTGGCCGGGCAGCCCGGCGAGGAGCTGCGGGACATCACGGGGCACGTCGGCCGCGCGCTCGATTTCGAGGTCAGCTGGGACATCTCGCCCGACGGCCGCACGGTGGCCACGATCTGGCAGGTCGCCGAGCCCGGTGGGTCGCAGCGGGAAACGCTCGTGGCCATCGATGTGGCGAGCGGGGAGCGGCGGGTGCTGGCCGACGACCCCGAACTGGAGTACAGCACGCCCCGGTTCTCGCCGGACGGCTCGCAGCTCGCGGTGGTCGTGACCGAGCGGTCCCAGGCGACCAAGATCGGCGACAGCTGGCTGGCGTTGCTGCCCGTGGACGGCGGGCAGCCCCGGGCGCTGACGGCGTCGTGGGACCGCTGGCCGGGCGGGGCGCGGTGGCTGCCGGACGGCAGCGCGCTCGTCGTCGGCGCGGACGACCAGGGCAACGCACCGCTGTGGCGCGTGGACGCGACGTCCGGCGAGGTGACGCGGCTGACGGACCGCGGCGCGTTCACCGACGTGCAGATCTCCCCCGACGGGCAGTGGGTGTACGCGCTGCGGTCCTTTGTGGACAGTCCACCCGCGCCGTACCGGATCGCGCTCGACGGCGGTGTCGTCGAGCCGCTGCCGGGGCCGGTGCCCGAGGTGGCGCTGCCGGGGCACGTCGAGGAGGTCACGGCGACGGCGGCGGACGGGGCGCCGCTGCGGGCCTGGCTCGCGCTGCCGGAAGGGGCGTCGGCGGAGCAGCCCGCGCCGCTGCTGCTCTGGATCCACGGTGGTCCGATCGGGTCGTGGAACGCCTGGCAGTGGCGGTGGAACCCGTGGCTCGCGGTCGCGCGGGGCTACGCGGTCCTGTTGCCCGACCCGGCGATTTCCGTGGGGTACGGCCTCGACTTCGTCCAGCGCGGCTGGGGTGACTGGGGCGGCGCGCCGTACACGGACCTGATGACGATCACGGACGCGACCGTCGAGCGTGCCGACATCGACGAGTCCCGCACGGCCGCGATGGGTGGTTCGTACGGCGGGTACATGGCGAACTGGGTGGCCGGCCACACCGACCGGTTCAAGGCGATCGTGACGCACGCTTCGGTGTGGGCGATGGACCAGTTCGGCCCGACGACGGACGGCGCGTACTACATAGCGCGGGAGATGAGCCCGGAGTCGGCGGCTCGGAACTCGCCCCACGCGCTCGCGGACCGCATCAGCACGCCGATGCTCGTCATCCACGGGGACAAGGACTACCGCGTCCCGATCGGCGAGGGGCTGCGCCTGTGGTGGGACCTGGTGTCCCGCTCGACGGCACCCGACGGCTCCACCCCGCACAAGTTCCTGTACTTCCCGGACGAGAACCACTGGATCCTGACGCCGAACCACGTCAAGGTCTGGTACAGCACGGTGCTGGCCTTCCTGGCCCACCACGTCCTCGGCCAGGAGTGGGTGAGGCCCGAGATCCTCGGCTGAACCCGGCACCAGGCGCGGAGTGGACCGCCCTCGATGGAGGGTGGTCCACTCAGCGCCCCTGGCAGACGAGGGATGCCGCCGGAGACGACCCGCCGGGTGGGGCGACCGCGGCGGCGCCAGGCCCACCAGCTCATTGAGGATCGCCCGCAGCCCGTCCCGCGCCTCAAGCGACCCGGCCCAGCGCCTCCGCCGCACCCTGCGCCCGGCTCACTCCGCGCTCTGGACACCCTCGTTGTCCGAATGCGACAGTGGGCCGGGGCACCAGAGTGCGAACCGGAGGTGGCGGGATGGAACTCCGGCAGATCCAGTACTTCACGGTCATCGTGCGGGAGGGCAGCTTCAGCCGGGCCGCACGAAAGCTGCACATCGGGCAGCCCGCGCTGAGCAAGCAGATCAAGGCACTCGAACGCGAGCTCGGGGTGGACCTGCTCGTGCGGCTGCCCGAGGGCGTCCGGCCGACTCCCGCGGGCAGCCGTCTCGACGAGCTGGCCGCCACGCTCCTCGGCTACGTCGACGACATCGGCCCCGCTGTCCGGGAAGCGGCCGCGGCGCCCGCCGGGACGGTCCGGCTCGGCCTCTCCCCCTCCCTGGTGCCCGCGCTGGCCGGGCACCTGGAACAGCGGTTCGCCGCCGGGTTCCCGCACACCAAGCTGGAAATCGTCGAGGCGCTGCCCATGTTCCTCGCGGACTGGCTGGCGGAAGACCGGCTCGACCTCGGCGTCTTCACGCTGTCCTCGTACGCGACCCGGCAGTTGTCGCTCGTGGACGTCGGATCGGACGAGATGCTGCTCGCCGGCATCGGCGAACACGCGACCCCGGACGCGGTGCGGTCGCGACGGCTCGCGCTGACACCCGGATTCCGCGAACTCCTGGCCGGCAGGCCGGAGTTCGCGTCCCTCGCGCGGCAGGGCGGATCCGGGATCGACTCCCTCCACCTGGTGCGGGATCTCGTGCTGCGCGGCGAATACTGCTCGGTGCTGCCGTACACGTTCCTCCGCGCGGACCTCGAAAGCGGTGCCCTGTCTGCGGTGGGGTTTTCCCCTGTCCTGGAACGGGAACTCGTCGCCGCGACCCGGGCGGGACGGCGGCTCTCGCCCGCCGTCCGGTCCGTCGTGGAGCTGGTCCGGAGCCGGCTCGCCGAGTTCCGCCGCCCAGGCTGACCACGTGACCGGTCAGTCCGGCGGCATGGGTGACAGCTGCCCGCCGAACACCGACAGGTCCTCGCGCAGGACGGTGTCGCCGATCCGCACCGGCAGCGCGTCCATCAGCACGAACAGGACCCGGACCGGCTCCTCGCCGCGCGGGACCCAGGAGTGCGAGGTGCCCCGCTGGACCAGCACGTCGCCGGCTTCGAGCCGTTCGACCACCTCACCGCTGTCGAGGACCATGTCGAGCTGCCCGGACAGCACCACCGCGACGTCCTGCGTCTCGGTGCGGTGCATGTTCGGCCGCTGCGGTTCCCCCGGCGCGAACTCCGCCATCCGGAACAGCACCCGGGAGCCCTTCGGGCCGGGGGCACCGTCGTCGAAGCCCTCTTCGTCGTTGCTCGCGGGGAACCGGCCCGTGCACCAGAACACCCGTGCCTCGTAGCCGGGCAGACGCGGCTCCGAGGTGACCACCTCGTCCGAACGGAGCACGGCCTTCCCGTCGGCGGAGTGGCCGGTCACGACCCGGCGGAAGCGGAACGTCATCGGACCACCCCGGCCGGGCGCAGCGGGAGGACACCCGTCCCCTCCGTCACGGTCTGCCGGGTCTCCCCCAGCCCCTCGCCACACAGGCTCACCACGTCACCCGGCCGCAGCCAGCCGGTGAAGTCCGCCAGTGCCGGGGTGTCGACGTGTTCGAGCAGGCAGCCGCGTGGCACGGTGCCGGACCCGATCACCGCACCGGGCAGGAGATCGGTCCCGCGTGACGCGTACGCGAGGAGCTCACCAAAGGTCCAGTCCATTTGGTCGAGGCTGCCGCGGGTCAGCTCCTCGCCGTTGACGGTCGCCGACAGCGTGATGGCGAGCCTCCCGTCCCGGCGGTACGGCTCCAGTTCGTCGACCGTGACCAGTGCGGGCCCGAGCGTGATCGCGCAGTCCTTCCCCTTCGCCTGGCCGATGCCCTGCGCCAGGTCCACGAGCTGGTGGTCCCTGGCGGTCCAGTCGTTGAAGAGCGTGTAGCCGGCGATGTGCTCCTCCGCCCGGTCCGGGTGCAGGTCCCGGCCACCGCGGCCGAGCACCGCCCCGACCTCCAGCTCCAGGTCGAACATCGCCGATCCCGGAGCGACCGGGACGTCCTCGTACGGGCCGACGATCGCGTCCCGGTTGGCGAAGTAGAACGCCGGGCTGTGCGACCACGCCGGGTCCAGCGCGCCGTCCCTGCCGAGCACGCGGTAGCAGTTGCGGAGGTGCTCGAGGAAGCCCACGCCGTCCCGCACCGACTGCGGGCGGCGCAACGGGGCGAGCAGGGTGACCTCCGCCAGGCCGCGGACCTCCGCGGGCGCGCGGCGGGCGTCTTCCCCGGCTTCGGCGAGGTTCCCGCTTTCCAGCAGCGCCTCCAGGGTGGTCCCGGCCGCGAGCCCGCGCACGGACTCCCCGTCGATCACCCCTGTACGGACCCCGTCGCCGGCGTCATAGCTGACCCATTTCAAGGTTGTCCTCCTCCAGTTTCCGTTCGGGCCGGGCACCCCGGCCGAGGTAGGTGCGGAGCCCTCCGACGACGAGGGCGGCGGCGACGGTCAGCGCGCACGCGGCGAGCACGACGTACATCGGGGCGCCGGTGCCGACGGTCGCCACCAGCCACACCAGGATCAGGTTCAGGAAGCCGCCGAGGAGCGCGATGACGATGTTGTAGGGCACCGAGTAGCCCGTCTGCCGCACCTCGGTCGGGAAGATCGCCGAGACGAGGCTCGGCACGGCGGCCGGCAGCCCGGCCGCCGTCATCGCCGCGGGCAGCTGGAGCCACACCGCCAGTGCGGATCCGGCCGGCAGCCCGGGCAGGACGACCAGCAGCACCGCGGTGGTCGCCGCGGCCGACAGGCCGGCCCACAGCAGCATCCGGCGCCACCCGTACCGGTCCGCGAAGCGGCCCCACAGCGGCATCGCCGCCATCGCGCCCGCGATCGTCAGCAGGCTGGCCGCCAGCGCCGCCGTCGCTGAGTAGCCGAGTGCGCTCTGCAGGTAGGTCGGCCAGTAGTTGAAGTACGTGACGTTCACCAGCGTCAGCGCGATCGCGACGAGGACGGCGAACAACACGGCCGGGCGGTGGTTCCGGAGCACCGCCCGGATCGGCGCCGCCGGGCGTGGCGTGCCCTGCGCTCGCTCGCGGACGAACTCGGGCGTCTCGTCGAGCCGGCGGCGCAGGTAGAGCGACACGAACCCGAGGAGACCGCCGAGGAGGAAGGGGAGGCGCCAGCCGAGCGACGGGGTGCCCGGGGCCAGGTGCGTCACCACCAGCCCGGAGAGGAACCCGGCCCCCGCGCCGAGCAGGAAACCGCTGTACGCCGTCATCTGCTGGAACGCGCCCGCCCGCGCCACTCCCCCTGGCGGGGCGTGTTCGCTGACGAAGACCGCGGCGGCCGGGACCTCGCCGCCGACCGCACAGCCCTGGGCGAGCCTCAGCAGCAGGAGCAGCACCGGGGCAGGCCAGCCCACCTGGTCGTACGTGGGCAGGACGCCGATCAGCAGGGTGGACACCGACATCACCGCGACGGTGAAGATGAACAGCCGTTTCCGGCCCACCCGGTCGGCCACCCGCGCGATGAGGATGCCGGCCACCGGCCGGACCAGCAGCCCGGTCGAGTAGATGGCGAGGGTCTGGACGAGCCTCATCGTCGGCGACAGGTCCGCCGGGAAGAACGCCCGGCCGATCAGGGTGGCGACGTAGAGGTAGGCGACGAAGTCGTAGTACTCGAGTGCCGCGCCCAGCGAGCCGAGGCGGACGTTCCGCCTGGCCCGCCGGACCGCTTCGGGCGAAGGTGCCTGCGTCATGGCAAGACCATCCTTAGTCCTCGAAATCGATGGAGGCGTAGGGCCAGCCGACGGCGGCGGTCAGGTGGTCGTGTGACTCCTGTATGCGGCGCAGGGCCCGCTCCAGGTCGACGCCGAGCAGCCGCCCCTCCCACTTCACGAAGCGGCCGTCGACCAGGACGGCGTCCACGGAGTCCACCCCGGCGCCCTGGACCACCGAGGCGAGGACGTTGTTCCGGGGGAACAGGTGGGGCCGGACGGTGTCGATCAGGATGATGTCGGCCTTCTTGCCCGGCGTCAGCGAGCCGGCCAGGTCGCCGACACCGCAGTTGTTCGCGCCCTGCTGCGTCGCGGAGAGCAGGATCTCCCGCAGCGACGCCGCCGGTGTTCCGGAGCGGTGCTGGTCGACCCGCTGCAGCTGGTGGAGCGCCCGCATCTCGGCGAACATGTCGATCGCGTAGGTCATCGGGTTGTCGTTGCTCAGGCCGGGCCGCAGCCCCTGCTCGACCCACTCGCGGTAGGGGATCCGGCCGTAGCGGAACTGCGATTCGATCCGGGGGCAGACGTTGACGTGGGCGCCGTGGTCCACGACGATCCGCCGTTGTTCCGGCGACAGGAAGTTGCCGTGGTTGATCGCTTCCCGCCCGTCGAACGACCCGTTTCCGTACAGCGCGGCGAGGTCCTGCTTTTCGATTCCGCTGTCGAAGGAAAACCACAAATCGAGCTCCTCGCGAACGGGGAGGAGTTCGGTGAGGTCGTCGAATCCCGGCGCGTACAGACGCATCGTGCACAACTGGTCGTCGCCGGGAAAATACTTGTCCCGCAGGCGCCGGGCGTCCGCCGGGAAGGTCCCCGCCCAGTCTCCGGCGCGCGGGCGGCCCATCGCGTGCACACCCCGCACCCCCGACTCGAACAGCGCCTCGACCGCCGCGTCCGAGTGCTCGGGCGAGCGGGCGTTGTGCATGTTGTCCACGACGGTGGTGATGCCGCCGTTGAGCGCGGCCAGCAGGCTGCTCAGGGTGCCCGCGTGGACGTCCTCCGGCCGGAAGGCGGGCGCGAACAGGCGATGGGCCGCGTACATGTAGCTGCGGCCGGATTCGGGTGCCCCGCCAATGGCGTCCTCAGTGGACTGCGGGATGTTCTCCGGGATGATCCGGCCGAGCGCCCCTTCCCAGCAGTGGATGTGCGGATCGCAGAAGCCCGGCAGGACGATGTGGCCGCTCGCGTCGACGACCACGGCGTCCGGCGCGGAGATCGAGGCGCCGACCTCCGCGATCCGGTCACCGGCGATCAGGACGTCACCCGTGGCGAAGTCGCCCACCGCGCTGTCCATCGACAACACGGATCCCCCGCGGAGGAGGATCCGCTGGGAACGGTCCGGGCGGTTTCGGGCGTGTTCATCGAGAAGTGCGTGGAAACGGCCGCGCGCAGCGAAATCGGACGCGGTATTCGCGTCAGTGCTCATGGAACCTCGATTCGGCAGATCCGGGCTCCGGTGCCCGGTTACCGCCCACCGGGGCGGCGATCTCAGGTTAACAGCCGGAATGCGGACGATCCCAATGCCGTTTCGGAAATACCGCAATTCCTCACAGGAATACCGTGCGGGAATTCGAGCGTTTTCGGACCCCGTGGCCACCGGGGTGGAGGCACCCCTGGGGCGCGGCAGCCGGGCAGCGAAACTTCAACTCCTCGTTGACCTCTTCAACAGCGCGTTGTAACGTCCTCCCTCAACCGTGTGGCGCCGTGCACCGGTGCCCCCCTTTTCAGCGAGGAGTAAGCGATGTCGGCCAGGTCTCGTCTCGTGCGCTGGGGCGCACTCATCGCCGGTTGCCTGCTGACCACGGCCGCCTGCGGCGGTGGTCCCGACGGCGCCGGCGGCGGCAGCACGGACAGCGGCACCTCCAGCGGGGTCCCGGACACCGCCGCGATCGTCCAGTCGGTCACCAAGGACGCCCAGCTCGCGGCGGCCCTCCCGCCGCAGCTCACGCAGGCGGGCTCGCTCAACGTCGGGTCCAACCTGCAGTCCGCGCCGAACAACTTCTACGCCTCCGACGGCAAGACGCCGGTCGGCTTCGAGGTGGACATCGCCAAGGCCATCGCCGCCAAGCTGGGCCTGACCGTGCACTACAGCGACATGCCGTTCGGCTCGCTGATCACCAGCCTCGCCTCCGGCCGCCTCGACCTGACGATGGCCGGGATGAACGACACCAAGGCCCGCGAGCAGCAGATCGACTTCGTCGACTACTTCACCTCCGGCATCACGATCATGGTGCGCAAGGGCAACCCGGACGGCATCACCGGCGCGGACTCGCTGTGCGGCAAGACGGTGGCCGTCGTGCAGGGCACCAGCCACCAGACCTTCGCCGCCGAGCAGAGCACGAAGTGCACGCAGGCGGGCAAGCCGGCGGTGACGGTGACGGCCACCGACAGCGACTCGCAGAACCAGAATCAGCTGCGCACCGGCCGCGTCAACGCGATCCTCAACGACCTGCCCACCGCCGCCTACGTCTCGAAGAACGCGGGCAACGGCCAGTTCTTCGAGGTCGTCCCCGGTGAGCCGATCAACGGCGGCCCCTACGGCATCGGCGTCAACAAGAACAACCCGCAGCTGCGCGACGCCGTCGCGAACGCCCTGACCGCGCTGCTCCAGGACGGCACGTACACGAAGATCCTCGACGCCTGGGGCATCAAGCAGGGCGCGCTGACGAAGGTGACGGTCAATGCCGGCAGCTGACGTCCAGTCCCCGCCCAAGGCCGAGCTGCCGATCGTCCGGCTGCGGCACTGGGGCCGCTGGGTCAGCGCCGTGGTCATCCTGGCGCTGCTGGCCGGCCTCGGCGTCCTGCTGGCGCAGGCGAAGATCCAGTACGACACCGTCCCGGACTTCCTGTGGTACCGCGTGATGGCGGTCGGCCTGCTCAACACCGTGCTGCTCGCGGTGATCTCGCAGGCCGTCGCGATCGTCATCGGCATCGTGGTCGCGCTGATGCGCCGCTCGGCCAACCCGGTCGCGCGCGTCGTCGCCGCCGTCTACGTGTGGCTGTTCCGCGGGCTGCCGGTGCTGCTGCAGATCCTGCTGTGGTTCAACCTGGCGCTGGTGTTCGAGTTCATCTCGATCCCGCTGCCCTTCGGCGGCTACCTCGTGCACGAGCCGACCAACGTCGTGATCAGCGCGTTCGTCGCCGCCCTGCTCGGCCTGGCGCTCAACGAAAGCGCTTACATGGCCGAGATCGTGCGGGCCGGGCTGAACAGCGTCGACAAAGGACAGACGGAGGCAGCGAAGTCGATCGGCATGTCGCCCGCGATGACGCTGCGCCGCGTGGTGCTGCCGCAGGCGATGCGCGTGATCATCCCGCCCACCGGCAACGACTTCATCAACATGCTCAAGGGCACGTCGATGGCGTCGGTGATCGGCGTGACGGAACTGATCCACGCGGCCAACAACATCTCCTCGAACAACCTGCTCGTGATGGAGACGCTGCTGGCCGCGGCGATCTGGTACATGGTCGTCGTCACCGTGGCGAGCATCGGTCAGCACTACCTCGAACGCGCCTTCGGCGCCGCCGACCGGGCGGGTGCCGCGTCCGGGCCGTGGTCGCGCGTGGGCCGCGCGCTGCGGGCGATGCCGTTGCGGAGGGCCTGACATGAGCGAGCCACTGCTGCGCGCCGTGGGCGTGCGCAAGCACTTCGGCGGCACCGAGGTGCTCCGCGGCATCGACCTGTCCGTCCGCAAAGGACAGGTCGTGTGCCTGCTCGGCCCGTCCGGAGCGGGCAAGAGCACGTTCCTGCGCTGCATCAACCACCTGGAGACGATCGACGGCGGCCAGGTGTGGGTCGACGGCGAGCCCATCGGGTTCCGCCTGCACAAGGGGAAACTGCACGAGCTGCGGGAACGCGAGGTGGCCCGGCAGCGCCGGGACATCGGCATGGTGTTCCAGCGGTTCAACCTGTTCGCGCACCGCAGCGTGCTCGAAAACGTCATCGAGGGCCCGGTGCGGGTGCGGGGCGTGAGCCAGGCCGAGGCCAGGAAGACCGCGCTGGAGCTGCTGGACCGGGTCGGCCTCGCGCACCGCGCCGACGCCTACCCGGAGCAGTTGTCGGGTGGCCAGCAGCAGCGGGTGGCGATCGCGCGCTCGCTGGCGATGAAACCGAAGCTGATGCTGTTCGACGAGCCGACCTCGGCGCTGGACCCCGAGCTGGTCGGCGAGGTGCTGGAGGTGATGACCGCGCTGGCGGCGGAGGGGATGACAATGGTGGTCGTGACGCACGAGATGGGCTTCGCCCGCGAGGTGGCCGACGAGGTCGTGTTCATGGCCGACGGGGCCGTCGTGGAAACGGGGCCGCCCGGCGAGGTGCTGGTCGACCCGAAGCACGAGCGGACCCGCCAGTTCCTGGCGCGCATCCTCTGATGGGCCGGATCTCACCGCGGTACCTGCTGCAGTTCGACGAGCCCGCCGGCTACCTGGACTTCGCCCGGTTCGGCCCGCCGTCGCACGCCGTGCTGGACACCACCGCCCGCCTGACCGAACAGGCCGCGAAGGCCGGTCCGTCCACTGTGGACGAGCTGATGCGCCAGGAGGTGCGCGCGAAGGCCGCCGTGGCGCGGTTGTGCGGCACCGACACCGACCACGTCGTGCTCGTGCCCAACACCAGCCAGGGCCTGTTCCAGGCGGCGTTCGCCGCGTCCGGCGAGGTGCTGGTGTCGGCGGCGGAGTTCCCCGCCAACACCTACCCGTGGGTGCGGGCCGAGCAGGCCGGACGCCTGCGCGTGCGGCGGATGACGCCGCCGGACAGCTACGTCACGCCGGACGCGGTCGCCGCCGAGCTGACCGGCGAAACCACGCTCGTCTCCGTGAGCGCGGTGGACTTCCGCACGGGTTACCGCGCGGACCTGGCCGCGCTGCGCGAGGTGGTCGGCGACCGGCTGCTCGTCGTGGACGGCATCCAGGGCTTCGGCGTGATCGACGCGCCGTGGGAGGCCGCCGACGTGCTCGTGGTGGGTGGCCAGAAGTGGCTGCGCGCGGGCTGGGGAACGGGGTTCGCCGTGTTGTCGGACCGCGCGCTCGACCGGCTCCAGCCGACGCTGTCCGGCTGGACGGGGGCGCACGACGCCGGGCTGTTCGACAACGAGGTGCACCCGCCCGCGGACACGGCGGCGAACTGGTCGATCAGCAACCTGAGCCCGGTAACGTCGGGTGCCTTCGCGGCCGCGCTGGAACTGGTCGAGGAGACCGGGGTCGCGGCGATCGAAGGGCGGATCGCCGAGCGCGTCGGGGAACTGGAGGAGACGCTGCGGTCGCTGGGCGCGGACATCGTGTCCGCCACCGGCCGCCGGGCGGGGATCCTCGCGTTCGCCCTGCCGGAGCGGCCCGCCGAGCAGGTGGGCGCGGTGCTGGCGGCGGAGGGCATCGCGGCGACGGTCCGCGTCGAGCACGTCCGGTTGTCGCCGCACGCGTCGACCCCGCCCGCCGCGGCCGAACTGCTGCGCTCGGCGCTGGCGGGCCGGCCGCGGACGAGCACGACCGTCGCGGTGGAAACCACGGCGGAGGCGGAGTCGGTGCTGACCGCGCTGGTGCCCGCGGTGCCGGGGCTGGCGGCGATGCTGGGGCCGGGCAACGAGGTCGTGCTGCACGACCTGAGCAAGCTGCCGAACTCGATCGTCGCGGTGGCGGGCACGCTGACGGGCCGCACGCCGGGCGGTCCGATGACGGATCTGCTGCTGGGCCTGGTCCGCCGCGGCACGACGCAGGACCTGACCAACTACGAGACGCACGGTCCCGACGGCAGGCCGATCCGGTCGTCGACGATCTTCCTGCGGGACGCGGAGGGCGTCGCGATCGGCTGCCTGTGCGTGAACAGCGAACTGCCCGCGACGGCCGCCGGGAGCACCACGCGGCAGGAGACGTTCCCGCCCGACGTGGACAGCCTGCAACGGTTCCTGGTGGACCGGGCGGTGGGCAGCACGGGCATCCCGGTGGAGCTGATGAAGAAGCGGCACAAGGCGGCGGTGGTCCGCGAACTCGACGAAGCCGGGTTCTTCCTGATCAAGGACGCGGTGGACTTCCTCGCGGCCGAACTGAAGGTCACCCGCTACACGATCTACAACTACCTGAACGAAATCCGGGGGTGAGGGCGCAAACCGGTGGCCGGGCCTCCGCGCGGCTCCTGGCGCGGAGGCAGCCGGACTTCTGGCACGTGGGTGCGGACCTGGTGCTGGAGGTGTCCGGCCCGCGCATCCCGTGCCCCACCACCCTCGCTGCCCGGCGCGCTGTGACGCAGATCTCCCCCATCAGGCGCTTGCCGTCCCTGTCGGTCCTGAGTTAGCACTCTTAAGAGGAGAGTGCTAACTGAAGAGGGTTCGAGGAGGCAGCTTGAGCAGCACGCACCGCCCTGCGTGGAAAGCCCGATCTGTTCCGCACACCGCCGTGCGCCCGGCGGCTGACGGCACCGGCCCGCTGCGCGTGGCCATGGTCGTCCCGCCCTACTTCGACGTTCCGCCCCGGGCGTACGGCGGGGTCGAGGCGGTGGTGGCCGACCTCGCCGACGCCCTCGTCGCCCGCGGGCACTCGGTCACCCTCATCGGGGCCGGGCGGCCCGGGACCTCCGCCCGCTTCGTGCCGGTGTGGGACCGCACGGTGCCCGAGCTGCTGGGCGAGCCCTACCCGGAGGTCATGCACGCGGCCGCCGCGCGCCGGGCCGTCCGGCGGCTGGCCGAGACCGAGGGGCTGGACGTCGTGCACGACCACACGCTCGCCGGGCCGCTCAACGCCCCCGCGTACGGCGTGCCCACCGTCGTCACCGTGCACGGGCCCGTCGGCCCCGACATGGAGCGTTACTACCGCGAGCTGGGCGACGACGTGCACCTCGTCGCGATCAGCGACCGCCAGCGCGAGCTGGCACCCGGCCTCAACTGGACCGCGACCGTCCACAATGCACTACGTCTCGCGGACTGGCCGTTCCGGTCCGAAAAGGACGACTACGCGCTGTTCCTCGGCCGGTTCCACCCGGACAAGGCCCCGCACCTGGCGCTGGAGGCCGCACACGCCGCCGGGTTGCGCCTCGTGCTGGCGGGCAAGTGCGCCGAGCCGATCGAGAAGGAGTACTTCGAGCGCGAGGTCGAGCCGCGGCTCACGGACTCCGACCACGTGTTCGGCGTCGCCGACGCCACCGCCAAGCGCGAGCTGCTGGCGAACGCGCGCTGCCTGCTGTTCCCGATCCAGTGGGAGGAGCCGTTCGGCATGGTGATGATCGAGGCGATGGCCTGCGGCACCCCGGTCGTGGCGCTGCGCTCGGGTGCCGTGCCCGAGGTCGTCGTCGACGGGGTGACCGGGCTGATCCGCGACGACCCCGCCGAGCTGGTGCAGGCGCTTGAGGACGTCCGGCACCTCGACCCGGCCGCCTGCCGCGCCCACGTCGCCGCGCACTTCGACGTGGCCGGGCTCGGCGCGGGCTACGAGCGCGCCTACCGGCGGGCCATCGAGGTCAGCACGCTCCGCCGCGACTACGCCGGGCTCGACTCGGCGCTCGACCGCGCCTACGACCGGCTGGAGGACGACGGCGCCCTGCAGGCCTCCGGAGACCGGGCATGACCCCCGAGGCCTTCAACTCCGGCGAGCCCGTGCCGGTGATCGCCGCGGGCGGGACCGTCACCCTGGTCGAGGGCAGCACGTTCTGCCTGTCCGACACCAGCGGGGACATCCGCCCCGGGACGTCACACGGGCTGTTCTTCCGCGACGCCCGGCTGCTCTCGCGCTGGGAGCTGCGCCTGGACGGGCAGACGCCGCACCCGCTTTCGGTGCAGTCGCCCGAGGCGTTCGCGGCGCAGTTCGTGCTGCGCCGCAACCCCAAACCGGGACAGGCGGACAGCACCCTGCTGCTGGTGCGCGAGCGGCTCGTCGGCGATGGCCTGCGCGAGACGATCACGCTGCGGAACCTGGGCCGCGAGAACACCGTGGCGACGCTGACCCTGCACGTCGACGCGGACTTCTCCGACCTGTTCGCGGTCAAGGAGGGCCGCCCGGCGCACGGCGGCGCGGACGCCACGGTCGCCGGTTCGGAACTGCTGCTGCGGGACCGCGACGACGGCTCGCGGGGGCTGTCGGTGAGCGCGACCGCCGATCCGCTCGCCGCCCCCGGGGTGCTGAACTGGCGCGTCATCGTGCCCGCGCGCGGCGAGTGGTCCACCGAGATCGTCGTGCAGCCGACCGTCGGCAACCGCCGCGTCCGGCCGCAGTTCGACCGCGGCGAGGAGGTGGAGAGCAGCGGGCCCGCGCGCAAGATCCGCGCCTGGCGGGACGTGAGCACCGCTGTCACCGCCGAGCACCCGGTGCTCACCCAAGTGCTGCACCGCACCGAAAGCGACCTCGGCGCGCTGCAGATCCACGACAGCGCGCAGGACGGCCGCCCGTTCGTCGCGGCGGGCGCGCCGTGGTTCATGACGTTGTTCGGCCGTGACAGCCTGCTGACCGCGTGGATGGCGCTGCCGCTCGACGTCGGCCTCGCGCTGGGCACCCTGGAGACGCTCGCGGAGCTGCAGGGCCGTCGCGTCGACCCGCTCACCGAGGAGGAGCCGGGGCGGATCCTGCACGAGCTGCGGCTGGGCCCGGACAGCGACCAGGTGCTCGGCGGCAGTCATTACTACGGCACCGTCGACGCGACGCCGTTGTTCGTGATGCTGCTCGCGGAGTGCTGGCGCTGGGGCGCTGACGAAACCGGCGTGCGCGCGCTGCTGCCCGCGGCGGACGCGGCCCTGACGTGGCTGGAACGGTACGGCGACCGCGACGGCGACGGGTTCGTGGAGTACCGGCGCGCCACCGACCGCGGCCTGCTCAACCAGGGCTGGAAGGACAGCTTCGACGGGATCAACGACGCGGCCGGCCGTCTGGCGACGACGCCGATCGCGCTGTGCGAGGTGCAGGGCTACGCCTACGCGGCGTGGCTCGCGCGCGCGGAACTCGCGGAGGCGTTCAACGACCCGGCGACGGCCGGGCGGTGCCGCGAGCGGGCCGAGACCCTGCGGGCGCGGTTCGCGGAGATGTTCTGGTTGCCCGACAAGGGCTGGTACGCCGTCGCGCTCGACGGGCGCAAGCAGCCGGTGGACTCGCTGACCAGCAACAGCGCGCACTGCCTGTGGTCCGGCATCGCGACCGACGAGCAAGCGGCGGTGCTGGTCGAGCGGCTTTCCGGGTCCGAAATGGACAGTGGGTTCGGGTTGCGCACGCTGTCGTCGGCGATGGGTGCCTACAACCCGATGAGCTACCACAACGGGTCCGTGTGGCCGCACGACACCGCGATCGCCGTCGCCGGGCTGCTCCGCTACGCGCACCTGCCGGGCGCGGTCGACCTCGCCCAGCGCCTCGCGACCGGGCTGCTCGACGCGGCGGCGTCGTTCGGCGGGCGGTTGCCGGAACTGTTCTGCGGCTTCTCCCGGACGGAGTTCAGCCCGCCCATCCCGTACCCGACGTCGTGCTCGCCGCAGGCGTGGGCCAGCGCGGCCCCGCTGTTGCTCGTGCGCTCGTTCCTGGGCCTGGAACCGCATGTGCCCCAACGGAAGCTGACGGTGCGGCCGCACCTGCCCGCGCAATGGGGTCGCCTGAGCCTCACCGACCTGCGCCTGGGCGGCGTGACCGTGCACGTGGAGGCCGACCGTGAAACGGCGAAGGTGACGGGCCTGCCCGACGGGTGGCAGCTGGACGGCGCGGACTGAGGCGAGATCTGGTGCTCCAGTGGGGGTCATCCGGTGCGGTGGACTCGACTTGCGCTGGTTTTCCCTTGCGGCTAAAGCCGGGTATCCCGCAGGGGTACCGGAAAAGCAAGGGAGGTAAGGCAATGCGAAGGATCACGACAGCGGTGGCCGCTTTCGCCCTGGCCGCCGGAACCCTGCTGGGCCTGACGGGGACGGCTTCGGCCGACCCGACGTCGGTGTCGGTGGACATGTGCGTCGGAGGGGGCGGGACGCTGATCTCCAGTGATGAGGGCGCGCACCTGACCTGCATCGGCGGCTGGTTCAACGGTTTCCCGGTCGTCGTGTGACGGCCCGGTGCGGCACCGCTTCCCGCGGTGCCGCACCGTTTTCTACTGCCCCGTCGAGTACGGGCCGCGGTGCTCCAGGTTCGGGCTGACCTTCGGCAGGCGGCCCTCCTGCCCCGGCACCGGGGTCGTCGTCGGTTCGCGGAGTTCGGCGTCCACCTCCGACTCCCGCGCCCGCGGGTCCGGCACCACACCCGTGCCGTTGACCATGGCCGTGCGCGTGTTCCAGTCCTCGACGACCCGCTCCTCGCGCCGCCGGGCGAGCACGCCGAGCGTGATCGCGTGCGCGACCGCGAGCGTCAGCAGGTAGACGCCGAGCCTGCCCATGATGCCCGGCAGCGCGTCCCCGCCGGGGAAGTGGATCGTCGAGATCAGCGCGAGCGCGCCGAGCACCGCGAGGTGGAACAACGCGGTGATCAGCACCGTCATCGCCGACGCCGCCTCGGGGTCGTTGCCCTCCTGGTCCAGGTAGCCGCTGCCGCTGCGGTAGATGATCTGGCCGTCGATCACCGCCATCAGGATGCCGACCACCAGGAACGCCACGTAGCTGTCCGTGCTCATCGGGAACTCCCTCCTCCTCCGAGGAGGAATACCCGCGCGAGCACCCTCCGCTCCCGCCCCGATCAGGTGAAATGCGACGGTGGCCGCGCCTGGGGCACGGCCACCGTCGGGAGGGAACTACTTGCCGCTGCCGTACAACGCGGCCACGTCCGCGTCGGACAGCGCGCGGTCGTACACGTGCACCTGGTCCACCGCCCCGTTGAGGTAGTCGACCGGGTTGCCGCCGTACTGCCCGCGCCCGATCACCGTGTGGCCCGTGGAGGCGTCACCGAGGCACACGCTCTTCGTCGCCGCCTGCTGGCCGTCGACGTAGAGCTTGAGCGTGCCCGAAGCCGCGTCCCGCACGCCCACCAGGTGGTACCAGCGGTTCGGCTCCGGCGTGACGGGGGCCAGCGCCCGCGTGCCGACGAAGCTGAACGCCAGCTTGTGGTCGGCGCCCGAGTACTGCAGGTAGAAGGCGCTGTTGCTGCCGCCGTCCTGGCTCACCACGGTCTGGAAGCCGTCGCCGACCGCGTTGAACTTCACCCACGCCGCCACGCTGTAGCTGCCTTCGGTGTTCAGCAACGCGGCACCGGTGTCGGCGTACTGGCCGGAACCGTTGGTGGCCAAGGCGGATCCGCTCTTGCCCGCCGTCCACGAAGCCCCGCCGACGAGCGTCGCGTCGTGGCCACCGACGATGTCGTGCGCGACCGTGCCGGTGTTCTCGTCGAACGGGTAGGCGGCGATGCCGTCGATCCCCGGTGTGCCCGCCGGGATCTGCGGCCCGGCTGCAGGCTGTCCCGTCGCGCCCTTGATGACGGCGAGGTTCGCCGCCCGCACGGCTGCGAAGTCCATCTTGCGCACCTGCCGGTCGTAGGTGAAGAACCCGTTGACCTCCTTCTCGACGTCCGTTGTCTGCGTGTACACACCGGCCGACACGCCACACCGCTGGGCGACGAGGAGCAGGCGCTGCTGCAACTCGCCGTAACGGCGCGTCAGGGTCGCGCTGTCCGGTTCCATCTCGTAGGCGAAGCTGCCCGCCGGGTCGAACTCGTGCCCGGCGACCTTGAGCCCGAGCCCGCCGTACTCGCCGTCCACCGCCGCGCGGCTGCCGGTCTGCATCGGGGTGCCCGGCCCGGTGTAGGTGTGGTCGTCGTAGAGGTCACCGCGGCCGCTGTCCGGTTCGGACCGGCAGCAGTTGACGCCGGATTCGGCGTCGACGAGCCGCGTCGGGTCCCACGCCTTGACCTCGTCGGCGATGCGGCCCACGTCGTAGTCGCCCCAGCCCTCGTTGAACGGCACCCAGGTGACGATCGACGGGAAGCTGCGGTGCTGGTCGATCATGCGGTGCAGCTCGGACTCGAAGTTCGCGCGCGACGCCGGGGTCGGCTCGATGTCGTCCTTCATCGCCGGCATGTCCTGCCACACCAGCAAGCCGAGCTTGTCGGCGTAGTAGTACCAGCGGTCGGGCTCGACCTTGATGTGCTTGCGCACCATGTTGAAGCCGAGCGCCTTCTCCTGCTCCAGGTCGAACTTCAGCGCGGCGTCGGTGGGCGCGGTGTAGATGCCGTCGGGCCAGAAACCCTGGTCCAGCGGGCCGATCTGCATGACGAACTTGCCGTTGAGCAGCATCCGCTGCTTGCCGTCGGGGGTCTTGCCGACGCTGATCGAGCGCATGCCGAAGTACGAGCCGACCTCGTCGCCGCCGGTCACGCGCACCTTGAGGTCGTAGAGGAACGGGTCGTCGGGCGACCACAGGTGCGGGTTGCGGAGGGTCAGCTTGAGGGGCTTGTTCGCGTCGCCGCTCACGTGCCCGACGACCCGCCCGTGGTCGTAGGCGGTGGCTTCCACGCGCTGCCGCACCGGCCCGCCGACGATCGCGTTGACGGTGACCGAGCTGGACGCGACGTCGGGCGTGACGTCGAGGCGGTCGATGTGCGCCGGGGCGACCGGCTCCATCCACACGGTCTGCCAGATCCCGGAGGTCGGCGTGTAGAAGATGCCGTCACCGGGGGTGCGCTGCTTGCCCAGTGGCTGGCCGCCCTGGTCGTTGGGGTCGGTGACGCCGACGACGAGCTCCTGGTCGCGGTTCGTGGTGAGAGCGTCGGTGACGTCCACGGTGAACGCGTCGTAGCCGCCGGTGTGCCGGGCGACGGTGCGGCCGTTGACGATGATGGTCGCGTCGTAGTCCACGGCCTGGAAGTGCAGCAGCAGGCGCTGGCCGCGGCCGACCTGCCAGTCACGCGGCACCTGGAAGCTGCGGCGGTACCACATCTGCGTCTCGTGCCGCATGATGCCGGACAGCGCGGACTCGACGGGGTACGGGACGAGGATGCGTTCCGCCAGGCTCCGGCCGACCGGCGGGGCTTCGCCGGGGTTGGCCTTGGCGAACTCCCAGACGCCGTTGAGGTTCTGCCAGCGGTCCCGCGTCAGCTGTGGACGCGGGTACTCGGGCAGCGCGTTCGTCGGCGAGACCTGGTTCGTCCAGGGTGTCGACAGCGGGGGCGTGAGTCTTTGCCATTGCGGGGTGGGCGCGGCGTTCGCGGCGGGAACCGCGAGGCCGAGAACGGCGGCGGCCACAGCGGCCGCCAGCGCCGCCCAGCGGGGACGGGACATACGGGGTTACCTCCTCCAATTGACGTGCAGGAGACCTCAGGAGCGGCGCCGGGCGAGGAGCCGCTGGATGACGACCACGACGAGCAGGAACGCGCCGCTCACCATGGTCTGGTAGTTCGAATCGAGCGTGCCGACCTGGTTGATCACGTTCTGGATCAGCGTGCGCAGCAGCACGCCGACGAGCGTGCCGACGATCGTGCCCGCGCCGCCGGTGAGCAGTGTGCCGCCGATGACGACGACCGAGATCGCGTCGAGTTCGGTGCCCACGCCCAGCACCGTGACGCCGGACTGCAGGTACGCGGCCGTGAGCAGGCCCGCCACCCCGGCCAGTCCCCCGCTGAGCGTGTACAGCGTGATCTTCGTGCGCGCCACCGGCAGTCCCATGAGGACCGCCGACTGCTCGGCCCCGCCGAGTGCGAACACCGCCTGGCCGAACCTCGTGCGCCGCAACAGGACCCCGCCGAGCGCGAACAGCACCAGCGCGATCCACACCGGCGTCCCCACGCCGAGGATCTCGCCCTGCCCCAGCGCGAGGAACGGCGACCCGGCGTCCACTTTGTACGTCGTCGCGCCTTCGTTCGTGATGGCCAGCAACAACCCTCGCGCGAACAACAGGGACGCCAGCGTGACGATGAACGGCGCCATCCCCGTGCGGGCGATGAGCACGCCGTTGACGAACCCGATCAGCGAGCACACCACGAGCGGCAGCAGGATCGCCACCACCAGCCCGTACCGGCTGCCGTACGCCGCCAGCACCCCGCCGAGCGCGTACACCGAACCCACCGACAGGTCGATGCCACCGGAGATGATCACGAACGTCATGCCGAGCGCGATCACCGCGAGGAACGAGCTCTGCAGCGCCAGGTCCCGCAGGTTGTCCGCCGACCCGAAGCGCGGGAACGCGAACCACGAGATCACGACACCGAGCACGAGCACCACCGCGGCGCCCTGGCGCTGCAGCACTCCCGCGAACGCGGCGTTGCGCGGGGACAAGGCGATCATCGGCTGCTCCGCTCTCGCGCGACGTAGACCGCGACGACGATGATCGCCGCCTGCACCATCTGCGCGGTCGAATCCGGCAGGTTGTGCTTGATCAGCGTGGCGTGCACGAGCTGCATCAGCAGCGCCCCGAACACGGTGCCCAGCACCCGCACCCGCCCGCCGGTCAGCGGGGTCCCGCCGACGACGACCGCGGTGATCGCGGACAGCTCCATCAGCAACCCCAGGTCGTTGGGGTCGCTCGCGCCCAGCCGCGCGGTGGACAGCACCCCGGCGAGCGCCGCGAGCGCACCCGAGATGACGTAAACCCCGACGAGCACCCGCCGCACCGGCAGCCCGGCGAGCGTGCTCGCCGCCCGGTTCCCGCCGACCGCGACGAGCTGCCTGCCGAACGTCGTGCGCTGCACGAGCAGCCCGGCGAGCACCGCGACGACGGCGGCGACCAGCACCATCACCGGGATGCCGAGCACGTCACCCGTGCCCAGCGCCAGGAAGTCCCGGTTGTGCAGCTGCACCAGCTGGCCGTGCGCGACCACGAGCGCCAGCCCGCGGCCGCCGACCAGCAGCGCGAGTGTCGCGATGATCGGCTGGATGCCCAGGTACGCCACGAGCACCCCGCTGAACAGCCCCGACACGATCCCCGCCACGACCGCGACCAGCACGGCCACGAGCGGGCCCGCCCCGAGGTAGAGCGGGATCAACGCGGCCGCGATCGACATGACCGAGCCGACCGACAGGTCGATCCCCTCGGTCCCGATCACCAGCGCCATGCCCAGCGCGACGATGCACACGGGCGCCGCCTGCACGAGCTGGGTGCGGAAGTTGGCCGCGGACACGAAGTTCTCCGTGAACACGACGTTGAACACCACGAGCGCGACGACCGCGACGTACACGCCGTAGTTCTGCAGCCAGGCGGCCGTGCGCGCCCGCGTGGGAGCGGCGAGCGTGGCGCTAGTCATCGTGACCTCCCCTGGCGATCGCGGCGAGCACCTTCTCCTCCGTGATGTCCTGCCCCGTCAGCTCCTCCGCCACGGCGCCGTCGGAGAGCACCAGCACCCGGTCGGCCCCGTCGACGAGCTCCTCCAGCTCGGACGAGATCAGCAGCACGCCCAGCCCCTCCCGCGCGAGCTCGTCGATCAGCGCCTGCACCTCGGCCTTGGCCCCGACGTCGATACCGCGCGTCGGCTCGTCCAGCAGCAGGACGCGCGGCCCGGTCGCCAGCCACCGGGCGAGCAGCACCTTCTGCTGGTTGCCGCCGGACAGCTCGGCGACCTTCTGGTCCGGGCTGGACGCCTTGATGCGCAACCGTTCCATGAACACCCGCACGATCCGGTCCTGTTTGGACTTCGAGACGAGACCGAACGGGGACAGGCGCGGCAGCGCGGCGAGCGCGATGTTCTCGCGCACCGACAGGTTCGGGATGATGCCGTCGGTTTTGCGGTCCTCGGCGAGCAGCGCGACCCCGGCCCGCATCGCCGCCGGGACCCTGCCCCGCTTCAACGGTTTGCCTGCCACCACCACGGTGCCGCCGTCGAGGGGGAACGCGCCGACGAGAGCCCGCGCCGTCTCGCTGCGGCCCGAGCCGAGCAGCCCGGCGAGCCCGAGGACTTCACCCGGACGGATGGTCAGCGAGACGTCCCGCAGCTTGCGGACGCCCCGCAGCTTCTCCGCACGCAGCACCGGTTCCCGCTCGACCTCGTGCTCCTCGCCGAAGGCCGTGACGCCCTCTTCGCGGATCTTGCCGATCTCCCGGCCGAGCATGAGCGACACCAGTTCCAGTCGGGGCAGCTCCGCCAGCGGTCCACTGTGGACCACCCTCCCGTCACGCAGCACCGTGACACGGTCGCACACCCGGTACAGCTCGTCCATTCGGTGACTGACGTAGAGGATCGCGATGCCCTGCGCGTGCAGCCGGGCCAGCACCTCGAACAGCTTCTCGACCTCGCGCGGCTCCAGCGACGACGTCGGCTCGTCCATGATGACGACCTTTGCGTCGGTGGACACCGCGCGCGCCAGCGCGACCATCTGCTGCGCGCCCACGCCCAGGGTGTGCAGGGGGCGGCGGACGTCGTCGGTGATGCCGTAGTCCGCGAGCAGCGCCCGGGCCTCGGCGTTCATCCGCCGCCAGTCCACCAGCCCGGCGCGGGTGCGCGGCTCCCGGCCGAGGAACACGTTGCCCGCGATGCTCATCAGCGGGACGAGGTTGACCTCCTGGTAGATCGTGGAGATCCCCGCCTGCTGGGCCTCGGCTGGACGCCGGAACGCCACGGTGTGGCCGAGGTGGCGGACCTCGCCCGAGTCCGGCTGGTACACGCCGGTGAGCACCTTGATCAGCGTCGACTTGCCGGCACCGTTCTCGCCCACCAGCGCGTGCACCTCGCCGGGGCGCAGCGCGAAGCTGACGTCGTCGAGCGCGAGGGTGCCGGGGAAGCGCTTGCTGACCCCGGTCACCTCGAGCACCGGTGCCGTCGTCCGCGAGGTGCCGGGATCGGTCACGGCGGTCATCAGTAGGAGTTCCCGACCTTCTGGGCCGCGTTCGTCTCGTCGTAGGAGTCGTCGCTGATCACGATGCTCGACGGGATCGGCTGACCGTCGGCGAACTGCTGCAGCGTCTGGAACGCCAGCGGCCCGAACCGCGGGTTGGACTCGATGACGGCGTTGTAGCTGCCGTCGGCGATGAGCTGCACGGCGTTGCGCGTGCCGTCGACGGAGACGACCTTGACGTCCTTGCCCGGGTTCTTGCCCGCGGTGCGCAGCGCGTTGACCGCGCCGATGCCCATCTCGTCGTTCTCCGCGTACACGGCGGTCAGGTCCGGGTGGCTCTGGATCAGCTGCTCCATCACCGACTGGCCCTTCGAGCGGTCGAAGTCGCCGGTCTGCTCGGCCACGACGGACAGGCCCGGCGTCTTGGCCAGCTCGTCCTTGAAGCCCTGGGTGCGGTCGGTGGTGACGTTGTTGCCGGACGAGCCGAGCAGGATCGCGACCTTGCCGCTGCCGCCGGTGACCCGCGCCATCTCCTGCGCGGCGCGCTTGCCCTGCTGCACGAAGTCGGAGCCGATGAACGTCAGGTAGTCGGTGCAGGGCTGCGAGGTCACCTTGCGATCGATGGTCACGACCGGGACCTTCTTCGCCTTCGCCGCGTCGAGGGCGGGCTGCAGGCCGTCGGAGTTCAGCGGCGCGACGATGAGCAGCTGCGCACCCCGGTCCAGCAGCGATTTGATGTCGCTGATCTGCTTGTTCAGGTCGCTCTGCGCGTTGGTCGTGAGCAGGTGGTCGCCCGGGATGCCGAGCTTGGCGGCCTCGTCGCGGATCGACTGCGTCTCGGCGGTCCGGAACGGGTTGGCCTCCTTCTCGGACTGCGAAAAGCCGATCACCGCCGTCTTCGGGTCGACCTTGGGGTAGCCGGTCTGCGCGAGCGTGCAGCCGCCGCTGGCCGGCGCCGCCGAGGCGGCCGAGGCGGCGGGGCCGCTGCCTGCGGCCTGGGGGGCGGCGGTCTCTTCGCGGCTGGTGCAGGCGGCCAGGGTGAGCGCGGCGGCGGCCGCGGTGACCAGGACCAGTCGGGGACGGGAGGACAGGGGCACGGGTACTCCTCGGGCTGCGTCGTCGGGGCCCGCTCCGTTTGGTGACTTGGATCACCATGGGAGCCTGCGCTAGTTTTACATCGTTGGAACAACGTTGTAAACCGGCCGAACGACTACTGTCCGGTTGTCGCCGACGCGAAGGGACCCCGCCTGTGGCCGTGACACTCAAGGACGTCGCCCGGCTGGCCGGGGTCTCGGTGAAGACCGTGTCGAACGTCGTCAACGGCTACGCCTTCGTGAAGCCGGAGAACCGCCGGCGGGTCGAGGAGGCGCTCGCCGCGACCGGGTACCGGCCCAACCTCGGCGCCCGCAACCTGCGGCGCGGGCGGACCGGCTTCCTCGCGCTGATGGTGCCGGAGCTGAACATCCCGTACTTCGGCGAGCTGGCGGGACTGGTGCTCAAGGCCGCGCAGAAGCGGGGCTGGAGTGTCCTCATCGAACAGACACAAGGGACGCGCGAGCGCGAACGGGAAACCCTGGTCTCCCTGGGGCCGCACCTCGTGGACGGTGCGCTCGTGCACCCGGAAGCGTTGCAGGCAGGGGATTTCCACGACGCGGCCGGCGGCATCCCCCTCGTGATGCTGGGTGAGCACGCGGTGGACGTGCCCATCGACCGCGTGGCGATCGACAACGTGCTGGCGGCGCGCACCGCGGTGCGGCACCTGGCGGAGCTGGGCAGGCGGCGGATCGCCGCCATCGGGCAGAACCCGGCGCGCGGCACGAGCGAACAACGCATGGCGGGCTACCGGGAAGCGCTTTCCGAGGCTGGTCTGTCCTATGTGGAGGAACTGGTGGCCCCGGCCGAGAAGTACCACCGCGCCCACGGCGCCGCCGCGATGAAGGCGCTGCTGGACCTGCCCGAGCCGCCGGACGGGGTGTTCTGCTTCAACGACCTGCTCGCCATCGGCGCGCTGCGGGCGGTCGCCGAGCGCGGCCTGCGGGTGCCGCACGACGTGGCGATCGTGGGCTTCGACAACAACGAAGAGAGCGCTTTCAGCCTGCCCGCGCTGACGACGATCGCGCCGGACAAGGCCGCGCTGGCCGAGGCCGCGATCGACCTCGTGTGCCGCCGCATCACCGGTGAGACGGACACCCCGCCGCAGCACGTGCAGACGCCGTTCTCCCTGGAGGTCAGGGAAAGCACCCGGGGGTGACCCGTTCGGCGGTTCCCGGTCCCGGCTGGGATCGCCCAACCTGGGCCGATGAGCTCACGCAAACTCGACCGCGGCGGCCCCGCCACGGGCTGCCCGGTCACCGGCCTCGGCGACGGGACGTGGCAGGTCCGGGGGTACGAGGCGGCGCGGCAGCTGTTGCGCAGCACCGAAACGGTGCAGGCGGGGCTCGGCGTGGAGACCACCAGCAAGCTGCCCCAGCGCATCCGGCGCCCCGTGCTCTACCGCGACGGGCCCGAGCACCGCGAGGACCGGCGGCAGACCGCGAGGTTCTTCACGCCCCGCCGCGTCGACGAGCACTACCGCGGGATGGTGGTCGCGGTGGTCGAGCGGGAGCTGGCGAAACTGCGGGCCACCGGCCGCGTCGAGCTGTCCGACCTGAGCTTCGCGGTCGTGATCGACGTGGTCAGCGCGGTGCTCGGCCTCACCGAGAGCAGACCGGGCATCCGGCGGCGGCTGGAACGGTTCTTCCCGGAGAAGTTCGGCAAGCCCGGCCTGACGAGCCCGCACGGGCTGTACTGGCTGGTCCGGCAGAACGTCAACTGGCTGCGCATCTACCTCGCCGACGTGCGGCCGGCCATCCGCGCCCGCCGCCGCGAACCGCGTGACGACCTCATCACCCACCTGCTCGGCCAGGGCTGCATCGCCGCGGAGGTCCTCGGCGAGTGCCTGACCTTCGCCGCCGCGGGCATGGTCACCACGCGGGAGTTCGTCTGCGTGGCGGCCTGGCACCTCACCGGGGATCCCGCGCTCCACGCCCGGTACCGGGCCGCCGCCGAGCCCGAACGCCTGGCGATCCTGCACGAGATCCTGCGCCTGGAGCCGATGATCGCGCGCCTCGCCCGGCGCACCACGGCACCACTGGTGCTGGGCGAGGTCACCGTACCGGCGGGCAGCCGGGTGGAGGTGCTCGTCGACGAGGCGAACGCCGACCCGGCCGCGGTCGGTGACGAGCCACTCACCCTGTGCCCGGAGCGCACGGTCCCGAACCCCGCCGGACTGTCCTTCGGGGACGGTCCGCACCGCTGCCCCGGCGCGCACATCGCGATGCTGGAGACCGACGTCCTGCTCACGCGGTTGTTCGCGCTCGACGGGTTCCGCCTCGAAGGCGAGCCACGCGTGACCTACCGGGACGAGATCGGCGGCTGCGAGATCCGCGGGCTGGTGGCGGTGGCCGATCCCGTGCGCTGAGTGCTGCCGCCACCTCAGCGGGGCAGCTGCGCCCCCGTCGCGTCGTAGGCCCGCGGCGGTGTCAGCACGGTGTCGGACGGCACGTCGGCGGGCGGGAACCAGAAGATCACGACGCTGGGGTCCTGGCTCCACAGCGCCTGCCGCGCCTGCACGGTGCGCGCCCCCACGGTGGTGGTGATCCTGCTGGCCGGGCCGACGTAGTAGCCGAACACCGGCAGCCGCGGTTCCTGCTCGCTGCCACCGTCGAGCACGCGGAACCCGGGCTTAAGCGCGGCTCCCGCGGTTTCGTTCGCCAGCAGGTCCGCGGTGAGCACGCCCCCGGGGGTGCGATGACCCGCCATCAGTCCGAAGTGGACCTCCGGCAGCTCGGGCACGTCGATCGCCACCATGTACAGCACCACCTCGCCCACGGAATCACTGAGCCCGGTGCCCACGACCCGGCCGAGCGGTGGCCGCTCTTCGCGTTCGGCGGCGGTCGGCTGGGCCGCCACCGGCGCCTGCGGGCTCCCGCCCCGCAACTGCGCGGTGAGCCCCAGCACCAGCGCGACCACCGCCACCACGGCGACCACCGCACCGCACTGCAGCAGCTGCCGACGGCGGCGCAGCCGGCGGCCCTCGGCGAGGATCCGCGGCAGGTCGGGCGGGGCGTAGGCGTCCTCGGGCTGCTCGCGCAGCGCGGCACGCAGGTCGTCGATCCCGGTCATCGCGGCACCCCTCCGCAGCTTTCCCGTGCCTCGTCTCCAGCGGCCACCCGCAGCTTGGCCAGCGCCCGCGAGTTCGTGCTCTTCACCGTGCCCAGCGACACGCCCAGCTCGGCGGCGACGTCGGCTTCCGGCAGGTCGAAGTAGTGCCGCAGCACGATCACCGCCCGCTCCCGGCCGGTGAGCCCGTCCAGCAGCTCCGCGAGCCACCGGCGGTCCAGCGCCAGGCTCTCGGGCCGGTCCGGGGCCCGGACCTCGGGCACGTCGTCGGTGGGCAGCTCGCGGATGGGGCGCCGCCAGTTGTCGATGAGGTGGTTGACGAGGACCCGCCGCGCGTAGCCGTAGGCGTCCTTGTGGCGGACCCGCTTCCAGGCCGCGTACGTCCGCGCGAGCACGGTCTGGACGGCGTCCTCGGCGTGGTGCCGGTCGCTGGTCAGCAGGTAGGCGGCATGGGTGAGCCGGGCCGAGCTCGCCAGGACGAACTCGGCGAACTCCTCGTCCCCCCGTGCCGTGCGGTGCCCCATACCCGGATCAGACGGGTCAGGTGCGCGAAAGGTTGAGTGCGCCCCGCCACAGGGTGCTCAGTCCGGCGGGGGCCAGTCCGCCTGCTGCGCCCGGATCTCCCGCTGGTCGGCGTCCCGCTCGCGTTCCTCGACCTCGCGGTCGCGCTGGTCGGCCTCGTCGTCCCGCCGGTCGACGGCCCGCTCCCGTTCGGCGGCTTTGAGTTCCCGCCGGTCCGCCTCGCGCTCCCGCGCACCGGCCCGGCGCTCCCGCTTGTCCACGCGGTGTTCCCTCGCCGAGACCGCGCGCTCCCGTTCGCCGACCCGCTGCTCGCGGTGGCCGGCGTCCAGCGTCGCCTCGGAGGCGGCGACCTCCTCGTCGATCTCGGTCTGCTCCGTTTCCCGGGCACGTTCCACACCACCAGCATGCGCGCCCGCCGGCTCCGGGACCAGCTCACCCCCCGGACCGCAACGCGGCCGACACCGCACCCGCCGCCGCCACGACCTTGCCCGCCAGCGCCCGCCCGACCCGCTTCGTCGGCATGCGGCTCGACGGCAGCACGACGTTCACCGACGCCACCGGCACGCCCGTCGCGTCCCGCACCGCGGCGCCCACCGCGCACACGCCGGACTCGCCCTCCTCGACGTTCAACGCGAACCCCGCCTTCCGGATCGCGGCGAGTTCCCTGGTCAGGTCCGGCCAGCTCTGGATCGACGCCTCCGTCCGCCGTTCCAGGCCCCGCCCGGCGAACCGGCGCTCGAACTCGGCCTCCGGCAGCACCGCCATGATCGCCTTGCCCGCCGCCGTGCAGTGCGCCGGGATGCACACCCCGGTCCGGTTGCCGACCCGGACCGTGCGCGTGCTTTCGATCCCGTCCACGAACCGGATCTCGCGCCCTTCGAGCACGCCAAGGCTGACCGTCTCCCCCGTCTGCGTCCACAGCTGCTCCAGCACGGGCCTGGCCACCTGCCGCACGTCCAGCCGGTGCACCGCGGCGAGCCCGATCTCGCGCAGCACGGGGCCCGGCCGGTACGGCCCGTTGCGGGTCTCCTGCACCGCGAAACCCTGGGCGCGCAAGGAGTTCAGCAGCCGGTGCGCCGTCGACGGGGCCACGGCCAGCAGGTCCGCCACCTCCGACAGCCGCAACGCGCGGTGCTGGGCGAGCAGCCGGACCAGCTGCAGCGCGTTGTCCACCGAGCCCAGCGTCGTTTTCGCCATAGCGGAATTCTAGATCGAAAATCTTCCGCTGGGTCGAATCTCATGTTTGGCTCGGGAGCAGGTCACATCGCCGTGTCCGAGAGGCAGGAGTGCCCCTTGTCCCCCACACAGCCGATCGACGCCACCGGGGAGCTGCGCAGCGCCCGGTTCGGCCGTTTCCACCTCGTGCTCGTCGTCGCCGTCCTGCTCGCCCTGTTGTTCGACGGCTACGACACGCTCAACCCGTCGTACGTCATCCACTACACCGCGGGCCCGTGGCACCTGAGCCACAGCGAAACCGGCTTCCTGGTCTCCTCCGGGCTCATCGGGTTCCTGGTCGGCGCGCTCGTGCACGGCCCGGTCGCCGACCGCGCCGGGCGGCGGCCGGTGCTGCTCACCGCACTGGCCGGGGCCGGCCTGTTCAGCCTGCTGACCGCCGTGGCGGCGAACGGGTTCGCCTCGTTCGTGCTGCTGCGCTTCTGCACCGGGCTGTTCCTCGGCGTGATCATGCCGCTGGGTACCGCCTACATCAACGAGTTCGCCCCGGCCCGCTCGGCGAACCGGGTCGTCGCCGCGGCGCTGGCCGGGTACTGCCTCGGCGGCGTGCTCGCCTCGCTCGTCGGGATCTACGTCACGCCGAAGGCGGGCTGGCACGCGCTGTACTGGATCGGCGCGGCGCCGCTGCTGCTCGCCGTGCTGCTGCGCCCGCTGCTGCCGGAGTCCGTGCAGTTCCAGGTGCTGCGCGGGCGGCACGCCGACGTCGCGCGGACGCTGGCGAAGATCCGGCCGGACCGGAACTACCAGGGCGCGGAGTTCCTCCAGCCCCGCGAACGCGCGTCGGCGCGGGAGATGCTCGGCACCGTGGTGGGACGGCGGTTCCGGCCGACGAGCATCGCGTTGTGGGTGTGCGCGTTCATGATCCTGTTCTGCATCTACGGCCTGTCCGGCTGGCTGCCGTCGGTGATGGAGCACCGCGGCAACACCTTCGCGGCCTCGTTCTGGTTCCTGGCGATCCTGCAGCTGGCCGGCATCGTCGGCGGGATCGCGGTCGCGGTGGTGTGCGACAAGCTGCGGGCCGACCTCGCCAAGGGGCTCGTCGCGCTGATGGTGATCGCGACGCTCGCCGTGGTGCTGGTCGGGGTGAGCGGCGGCCCGGTGGCCCCGCTGGTCGCCACCGGGTTCGCGGGCTTCGGCATCATCGGCGGGCAGTCGGCGCTGGACACGCTGTCCGCCCAGACGTATCCGGCGCACCTGCGCAGCACGGGCACCGGGATGATGTTCGGCGTCGGCCGCGTCGGCGGCATCCTCGGCCCCTACCTGATCGGCTGGCTGCTCGACTGGACGGACGGCGCCACCGGCGTGGTGTTCGTCGCGCTGGTCGTGGCGACGGCCGTCGCGGCGGTGACGGCGGCCGCGCTCGTCGCGTTCCGCCGCCGTCTGTCCTCCACTGTGGACACTCCCGTGGTTTCCGTTCCGGCGAAAGGACGATGATGAGTTACCTGCGAATCGCGACGGAAGAGGCCTACGGCCCCGCCGAGCTGTTCGACCTGTACCGCGAGCTGCTGCCCGACACCGACGACATCGGCTTCCGCAGCCTCATGGGCCACTACCTGACCAGCGACGCCGAACGCCCCCGTTTCGTCCGCAGCCGCCTGCAGGACCTCGGCGAGACCCGGCTGTCCGAAATGGACGCCACGGGGATCCACCACGCGGTGCTCGCGCTGACGTCGCCGGGCACGCAGGTGCTGGAGGACAAGCACGCCAGCGAGATGGCCACCCTCGCCAACGAGCGGATCGCCGAGGCGGTGCGGAAGTACCCGTCGCGGTTCTCCGGCCTCGCCGCCGTCGGCTTCGAGGACATCCCCTCGGCCGTGGACGAGCTGGAGCGGGCGGTGACCAAGCTGGGGCTCAAGGGCCTGATCTGCAACTCCCACATCAAGGGCCACTACCTCGACGAACCCCGCTTCCGCCCGCTGCTCGAAGCGGCCGAGGCGCTCGACGTGCCGGTGTACCTGCACCCCAACACGCCGCCGAACGACATGATCCGGCCGATGTACGAGGCCGGGATCGACGGCGCGATCTTCGGGTTCGGCGTCGAGACCGCCACCCACCTGCTGCGGATCATCACCTCCGGGGTGTTCGACCGGTTCCCGCGGCTCAAGCTCGTCGTCGGGCACCTCGGCGAGGCGCTGCCGTACTGGTTCTACCGGCTGGACTACATGCACGCCGGGCAGGTCGCGTCGAAGCGGTACGAGGCGATCAAGCCGCTGGAGCTGAAGGTCAGCGAGTACTTCCGCCGCAACATCTGGCTCACCACGAGCGGGATGCCGTGGGCGCCCACCATCATGTACGCCCGTGAGGTCGTCGGCCCGGACCGCGTGATGTACGCGATGGACTACCCGTACGAGTACGTGCCGGAGGAGGTGCGGATGCAGGACGAGCTGCCGCTGAACCCCGAGGAGCTCAAGGAGTTCTTCCAGGACAACGCGATCCGCGTGTTCGGGCTCGACGAGGCGGTGCTGAAGGGTCAGGAGAGCGGGCGGTAGCCCGCGCGGGCGGCCGCTGCCCAGTGCGGGGCACCCGCACGGGCGGCGACCGCCGCCGCCTGGCGGTAGTGCGCGGCGGCCTCGTCCGGCCGCCCGAGCGCCGTGGCGAGGTCCCCGAGGTAGTGCGCGACCGGCCGGAGCGTCAGCATCCCGCTGCCCGCTCCGGCCAGTTCCGCCGCGGCCGGGAGCAGTTCTTCGTACAAAGTGGACAGCTCACCGCCCAGTTCCACCGCCGCGACGGCGTGCAGGCAGGTCCGCGCTTCGTACAGCAGGTCGCGGGGTGACGGCGGCACGGCCGCGAGCGCCGCCCGCGCCTCGTCCTCGCGTCCCGCGCCGAGCAGCACCAGCGGACGACACCAGGGAGTGTAGCCGCCGAACTCCCCGTCCTCCGGCAGGCGCCCCTGGGAAATCCGGTGGCACAGCAAGGCGAACGCACCGATCCCGTTGTCCACACCGGACATTTCCGTGCCGGCCAGCCCGGCGGCCGCGTCTCGATAGGCCGCTTCCGCGGGTTCACCGGCGACGGCCGTGCGCAGCGCCCGGTACCACCGCGTGAACGGTGCCACGAGCGGAAGCCGGTAGTCGGCCGCGAGCCGGTCGGCGACGGCTGCGTGCTCGTCCGCCACGGCGAACCCGGCGAGCGCGGCGTGGGCCTGCACGAGCACGAGCCGCGCGAGGACCTCGAACGTCACCATCCCGTGCCGGATCGCCAGCTCCAGCAGTTCCTCCCCGATCCGGCGGCGCTCCGGGGCGAGCCCGGCGGTACCGAAGGACCGCATGAACCGCGCGTTGAGGGCGAAGGCCAGCAACGCCGGGTCGTCGAGCCGCCGTGCGATCTCTTCCGCCTCGCGCGCGGCCTCGTTCGCCCGCGCTCCCCCGGTGTTGCGCAGTTCGAGCACGAGCGTCGCCAGCAACCGGCCCCGCGCCGCGGTTTCCTCCGGGGGCAACGCTTCGAGCGTCCGCTCCGCCACGGCGGCGAGGCGGGCCGCGAGCGCCGGGTCGTCGTGCTCGGTCCAGATGGCGGGCACGTCGAACGCGCCGATCACGCGCGCGGTGAAGACGGGGTCGCCGAGGCGTTCTGCCAGCGTGACCGCCTCCTCGCGGTAGCGGCCGGCCTGCCAGAGTTCCCCGGTGAACGGCAACGCGCGCACCAGCCCCATCACCAGCTCCAGGCGGGTCCGCACGTCGTCGCTGCCGGACCGGTCGTGTGCGTCCAGCGCCGCGCGCCACAGCCGCACCGCCTCGTGCGGGGCGAACCGGGCTTCGGCCTGCTCCGCCGCCGCCCGCGCGTACCCGGCCGCGCGGTCCGAGCCCGCGAGCAGGAAGTGGTGTGCCAGCGCCTCGACGTCCCCCGGCCGCAGCCGCTCGATCGCCTCGCCGATACGGGCGTGCCACCTCGCCCGGCGCACGGGCGAGACGTCCTGGTACAGCGCGTCCCGCACGAGGTCGTGGGAGAAGCGGAGCTCCTCGGTCAGAAACCCTTGTGCCATGGCGGTTTCGAGCGCGTCGAGCACGTCCTGTCCGGCCGCCGCGGAGAGCACGTCGGGGTCCACCCGGGTACCCGCGACAGCGGCCATCCGGAGCGTGCGGCCGACGTCCTCGGGCAGTTTCCCGGCGCGGTAGCGGACCAGGTCACGCACGCCGGGCGGCACCGCCGCGAGCCCTTCGGTGCCCTCGGCGTCGAGCAGCCGGGCGAGTTCGCGGAGGAAGAACGGATTTCCGGCACTGCGCCGGTGCAGCACCGCGGCGGTTTCCTCGTCGACGACCAGCCCGGTGGCGGCCCGCACGAGGTCGGGCACCGCGGTCTGCGGCAGGCCGCCGAGGTAGAGCCGGACGGGTTCGGTGCGCGCGACACGGCCCAGGAACTCCGCCAGCTCCGGCGAAACCTCCGTCGTGCGGTAGGCGGCGACGACCAGCACCGGGGCCGGAACCGGTTCGGTCACCACGGCGGCCAGCAGCGCCAGCGTCTCCTCCCCCGCCCAGTGCACGTCGTCGAGCACCAGCAGCAGGGGCGCCTGACGCGCTGTCCTGGCGAGGTGCGCGCCGACGGCGCGGTGCCACCGGAAGCGGGCCGTCACCGGATCGGCGCCCGCCTCGGACTCCGGGCCCGGTCCCTCGAGGGTGTCCAGGATCCGCGTCCACGCCCACCCGGCGGGCACGCCCTCGTGCTCGGGATTGCCGCCCCACGCCGTGGTCCAGCCCTGGGCCGACAACCGCGCCGCGGCGGCCTCCGCGAGTGCCGTCTTGCCCGCTCCCGCCTCACCGCTCAGCAGCACGAGCCCGAGCCTGCCGCGGGTTGCGGCCGTCGCCGCCGCGTCCAGCAGCCGGTCCAGCTCCTCCCCCCGGCCCACCAGCGCCGGTACCGGCCGGGTGGGAGTCAGGCGCGGGGCCTGCGCGAGGACGTCGGCCTCCAGCCCGCGCAACGCGGGACCGGGATCGACGCCCAGCTCGTCCGCGAGCACCTTCCGCGCGCGCCGCAGCGCGGCGAGCGCGTCCCCCTGCCGCCCCGCGCGGTACAACGCCAGCGCGAACAGCCGCCACCCCTCCTCGCGCCACGGGTGCGCCTCGGTGTGGCCTTCCAGGTCGGGCACGGCCTCGGCGGCTCGGCCGAGCGCGAGCAGCGCCTCCGCCCGGCGCTCCCCGGCCAGCAGGCGCAGCTCGTCGAGGCGCGCGATCTCCGCCCGTGCCCAGGGAAAACCGTCCACTTCGGCGTACGCGGGACCACGCCACAACGCGAGCGCTTCGTCGACGCGGGCGAGCGCCGCGTCAGCACGGCCCGCCGCCAGCAGGTCGGCGGTGGCGGACACGGCGTCCTCGAAGCGCCACGCATCCACCGCGTCCGGCTCGGCGCGCAGTGCGTACCCCGGGCCCTCGGTGACCAGCAGCCGGGCCGGCGCGCGCGGGGCGCGGTCGGGTTCGAGCGCGCGGCGCAGGGCGGAGACGAACGTCTGGAGCGCGGCCTGCGCGCCGTCCGGCGGGTCCTCCCACAGGTCGTCGACGAGCCGCGCGGCAGGCACCACCCGGCCGCGTGCGACCAGCAGGCGCGCCAGCACGGCCCGGTGCCGCGGCCCCTTCAGCTCGACCGGGCCCCGCGCGTCCTGCGCCACCAGCGGGCCGAGCACGCCGAACCGCACCGCCACCTCCCCTCCTCGCCAGGCACTGTACGCGGCGCTCAGCGCGTGCTCAGTGGACGCTCAGCGCGCCCCGGGAACGTGGGGGCACCAGCGAGTTCCACGGAAAGGTTTCCCATGCAGATCCCCGGCTTCGACTACCGGCGGGTGCCCGTCGCCGACGGCGTCTCGCTCAACGCGGCCGTGGGCGGTACCGGCGCCCCGATCGTGCTCCTGCACGGTTTCCCGCAGACGCACCTGATGTGGCGGCACGTCGCCGCCGACCTCGCGGTCGACCACACCGTCATCTGCCCCGACCTGCGGGGTTACGGCGACAGCGACAAGCCTGCCGACACCGGCGGGACGTACTCGAAGCGCACCATGGCCGCCGACGTCGTCGCGCTCGCCCGCGCGCTCGGGCACGACCGGTTCGCGCTCGCCGGGCACGACCGCGGCGCGCTCGTCGCGATCAGGGCCGGACTGGACCACCCCGGCGTGATCACCCACCTCGCGTCGCTCGACGTGCTGCCCACGCTCGACATGTGGCAGGTGATGCGGGGCGTGACCGCCGCGGTCGGCTTCCACCTGTACCTGATGGCGCAGCCGCCGGGCCTGCCGGAGCGGATGATCGGCGCGGTGCCCGACGAGTTCTTCGGGTACTTCCTCGACGCGTGGGTCCAGCGCCCCGAGGCGATCCCGGCGGACGTGCGCGCCGCGTACCTCAAGGCGTCCCGCGAAGCCGTGCCCTCGATCGTCGCCGACTACCGCGCGTCCGCCACGATCGACGTGGAGCACGACACGGCGGACCGGCAGCGCGGCACCGTGCTGCGGATGCCGGTGACCGTGCTGCAGCAGGACTGGGGCGCGGCGCTGGGCTACGACGCGACCGCGCTGTGGCGGGCGTGGGCCACCGACCTCCACCACGCCACGGTCACCGCCGGGCACTTCATGGCCGAGGAGGCACCGGCCGAGGTCATCAAGGCGTTGCGGGACCTGCTCACCCGCTGACGTGGTTTCCTGGTGCGGTACCCGTTCCCGCACCGCACCAGGAGCCCGCCGATGACCGTCCGCCGCGTCGTCCCCAACATCCACTCCACGGCCGCCGGCGAGAGCCGGGAGTTCTACGGCCTCCTCGGTTTCGAGGAGGTCATGAACCACGGCTGGATCGTGACGCTGGCCTCGCCCGCCAACCCGGCGGCGCAGGTCAGCGTCATGAGCCACGACAAGACCGCGCCCGTCCACCCCGACCTGAGCGTCGAGGTGGATGACGTCGACGCGGTGTACGCGGCCCTGCGGGACAGCGGCGCGGAGATCGTGCACACCCTGCGGGACGAGGAATGGGGCGTGCGGCGGTTCTTCGTGCGCGACCCCAACGGCAAGGTGGTCAACGTGCTGAGCCACCGCTGACCCCGCGGCGGTGATTTCCTTGCGGGGCACGGCGAAACCCGGCAAGGCCGTCACGGCGGAACACCGCGGTCACTCCCAGGAGGCCGCCATCCGGGGGTTCCATGCGCTACTGACAGTGGCAAATCCTTGTGCGCCAACACGATCGGTGGAAACAGGTCCGTACGGGTCACAGCACCCGGCACCTTTCCCTTACGGGCGCCTACTCTTGCTGATGTGATCTTGCACTGTCGGGGGGCCGAGGAAAGGAGCAACCGTGGTGCAGCTGACCGGGTTGCCGAGGGCGGTGCCCGGGAAACGGGAGGCCACCCCGTACGAGCCACCCGCTGACGTACCGGGGGAACTGCGCCGCATCACCGCGGAAGGCGACTGGGACGCGCTGGAGTCGTTGTTCGACCACTTCTGGCTCACCATGGACAGTGAGCTGGGCGCCCAGCTCACCACGGTGCTCACCGACGTGCCGGAGGAGGAGCTGCACGCCCGGCCGCGGCTCATGATCGGCGGGATCGCGGCCTACCACGCCGCGGTCTACCCCGACGCGGAGGAGCACCGGTCCTTCCTGCGCCGGTACATGGATCTGGGCAGGCGGCTGGCCGCGACGATGGACCTCGAACACGAGGAGGTCCCGGCGACGGTCGCCATCGTCGGCACCGCCGCGATGATCGCCGTGCGTGCGGAGGGCCGGTTCGCCGAGGCGGAGGAGTTCGGGCAGCGGCTGACCGACCGGCTGCTGCGGCTCGGCCCGGCACCGGCTGCGGGCCCCAGCCCACGGCCGGGCTGGCTGCCGATGCAGCGCGGGCTGACCCGCTCGCTGATGGGCGACTTCGCGCAGGCCACCGAGCTGTACCGGCAGGCGGTGGAGCAGGCGGGCACCGAACCGGTGAGCGCGTACGCGGCGATCAACGCGACGGCGAACCTCGCCATGGTGTTCGGCCACCTCGGGCACCGCGAGACCGCGCGCCGGTGGACGGAACGCATGCGCTCGTACCCGCCGCCGTCGGGCTGGGTGTCGTTCCTGCTGACGGTCGGCTCGACGCTCGCGGACGGCTGGGAGGCGCTCGACCGCTACGATGAGAAAGCGCTTTCCGAGTGCCTGGCGGTCACCGGGGACGGGACCAAGCCCATCGAGGTGTGGCCGTTCGTCACCGCACTGGTCGCCGCACACGGCCTGCACTTCGGCGAACCGGCGGCGACGCTGGCCCACCTCGGCGAGATCCGGCTCAGCCACGCGCCGGCGCTGGCCGACCAGGGCACCGCGCGCCAGGTGCTGACGCGGGCGCGGGCGGACCTGCTGCTGGCCGCCGGGCAGGCGAACCGCGCGCTGCGGGTGATCACCGACGCCGGTGTGGGAGCCCCGTGGCTGGCGCTGCCCGCCGCCCGGTTGCGCCTGCTCGCCGGCGAGTACGAGGTCGCGCGGGCGCTGGCCGCGCAGGCCACCGTCGACCCGGCGGTGTCCAGGCGCGATCTCGGGCAGCTGCTGCTGGTCAAGGCCCTCGCCGCACTGCGCTCCGGTGACGAGGTGGAGGCGGGCCGCGCCGCGGCGGCCGCCATGCGCCTGCGCGCCCCGGACGAGGTGCTGTCGCTGGCCACTCTGTCCGAAGAGGACAGAGCCGCCATCGCCCGGCTCGTCGAGGTCCCGCTCACCGAGCGGGCACAGGCCCGGCTGGCGGCGGCCGCCCCCGTGTTCCCCGAGCGCGTCGAGCTCGTCGAGCTGACCAACCGCGAGCACGCGGTGCTGCTCGCGCTCGCCGCCGGGGGCACGGTGTCGCAGATCGCCCGCGGGCTCGTCGTGTCGGTGAACACGGTGCGCACCCAGCTGCAGAGCGCGTACCGGAAACTGGGCGCCTCGAACCGCCAGGAAGCGCTGACGCGGGCGCAGGAACTCGGCGTGCTCGGCGGGTGAGCGCGCTCAGCGGGTGCCGATCGCGAAGTTGAAGTTCGTGTGCCCGAAGGTGCGGCCCAGCCGGTACCGCAGGGGCACCAGCATTTCCAGCGAGCGCGCGCCCGTGATGTCGCCGAGGTCGATGATGGCGTCCTGCGGCCAGCCCATCTCGCGCAGGAAGCCCGTCGCCAGCCGCTTCGCGCCGCCGTCGTTGCCCGCGAGGAACGTGACGTGCCCGCCGCCCAGCCGGTCCGGCCGCACCATCACCGCGGGGCTGACCGTGTTGAGGGTCTTCACGACGCGGGTCAGCGGGAACTCGCGCTGGATCTGCTCGGCGAGGCTGCCGTCGCCCACCGGGCGCAGCGTCGGCGGGTCCTCCCCCGGCTCCACCACGGCGTTCGCGACGTCGAGCAGGACCTTGCCCGCCAGCGCCGGCGCACCCGCCTCCCGCAGCACGTCGAGCGAAACCGTCCCCGCCGTCGCGTTCACCACCACCGTGGAATCCTCGACCGCCGCGCGGTACGCCGCGACGGAGCCGTACGGCCCGGCGGCCGTGGCCCACCGGCGCACCCGTGCCGCCTGCGGGTCCCGTGTGCCGAGGATCACGTTGTGCCGCAGTTCCGCGAAACGCGTGGCCAGTGTGCGGCCCACGAGCCCGGAACCCAGTACGGCGACCAGCAAAGTCCAGCTCCTTTCCCCCGGGCCCACCCCTGCCGCCGGACCCGAGATCAGGTTTATCGGGCGCGCGCGACGACGACAAGGAGGACGGCGGATGAAAAAGAGGATGAAAAACACAGTGCCGGCAACGGCTTCCCGCGCGGCGGCGGAAGTACCCGGAGCCGGGACCCGCGGCGGGTCCCGGCTCCAGCCCCCTGGGGAGCCCGGCCGGGGCGTCGGGAGCGCGCTCGGTTCCCTTACGGGCGCGGCGGAACCAGAGCGCCGGCACCCCGGCACGGGGAAGGCCCGGAAATCGTTTGCTCCCTGCGTTTCCCGGCTGCCGCGGCGGGTATCACGCAAACCGCCTGGCGATCTCCGCGACGATGCGGGCGGAGGCGTGGCCGTCACCGAAGGGCGAGGCGGCGCGGGCGAGGCGGGTGTGCAGCTCGGGCAGTTCGTCGAGCCACTCGCCCGCCGTCTTGCTGATCAGCGGGCCCGGCGCGACCAGCACCGCGAAGTCCCGCATCGCCTCCGGGCGCTCAGTTGAGCGCCGCACGACGATGAGCGGTCGCTTGAGGACCGTGCACTCCTCCTGCACGCCACCGGAATCGGAGATCAGCAACGCGGCGTGCGCGGCGAGGCCGAGGAACTCCGACGGCCCCAGCGGGTCGGTCACCGCCAGCCCGTCGAGGTGGGCGGTGAGCCCGAACCGCTCGATGGCACTCGCGGTGCGCGGGTGCAGCGGCAGCACGACCCGGCACGGGATCCGGTTGAGCTCGGTGAGGATCGCGGCCAGCGCGGCCGGATCGTCGGTGTTCTCGGGCCGGTGGATGGTCGCGAGCGCGTAGCGGTCGGGCTCCAGCCCCCGGTCGGCCAGCAACCGCTCCCGCCGGGCCGGGTGCGGCAGCTGGGACAGCACGGCCTCGACGACCGTGTTGCCCGTGCGGATCACCGACTTGCCCGCCAGCCCCTCCCTGGCGAGGTTGCCCACGTTGTCGTCCGTGGCCGCACACAGGAGGTCGGACACGTGGTCGGTGACCACCCGGTTGTGCTCCTCCGGCATGTTGCGGTCGAAGCTGCGCAACCCCGCTTCCACGTGCACCACGGGGATCGAGCGGGCGTTGCCCGCCAGCGCCCCGGCGACGGTCGCGTTGGTGTCACCCTGCACGACCACCGCGACGGGCTTGGTCTGCGCGAACAACAGGTCCAGCGAGCCCAGCGCCGAGGCGATCTGCCCGGCCCGCGTCGCGCCACCCACCGAGAACCGGACGTCCGGTGCGGGCAGCCCCAGCTCGGCGAAGAACACGTCCGACAACGCCGAGTCGTAGTGCTGTCCGGTGTGGACGACGCGTGCCTTCGGGCCGAGGTGCCGGATGATCCCGGCGAGCTTCACGATCTCCGGCCGGGTGCCGAGCACCACCGCGACCCCGCCGTCGGGCAGTGCGGCGATCTCCTCGGGAGAGCTTTCCGTTCCGGTCACTGGGTTTCCTTCCGCCACAGGTCGTTGTCCTCACCCGGGAAGACCTGTTCGGCCGCCCGGACGTAACGGGACGACCCGGAATTTCCGGTGATCTAGCGCACCGCCGCGCCCCCGCCGTAGAGCCAGGAGTCCACGAGCGGGAACAGCCAGTACCAGAGCACGGCGAACAACCCCACGGCGAACAGGAGAAAACCCAGCCACCGCAGGCGGAACCGGGTGTTCCGCGGCTTCGTCGTGGTCATTCCGGCAGTCCACTTCCCGCATCGTCCACTTGGGACTGTACTGGCGTGGTCGTGCTGGTGCCCGATCCGGACGACAGGCGCGTCGGCGAGGTGCTCGACGTCGTGCTCGAACTGGATGTCGTGCTGGAGCTGGACGTCGTGCTGGGGCTCGACGACGTGCTCGGGCTCGAGGTCGTGGTGCTCGGCTCGGTGGTACTCGGCTCGGTGGTACTCGGCTCGGTGGTACTCGGCTCAGTCGTGCTCGGTGTGGTGCTCGGCGTGGTGCTGGGAGCCGGGGTGGGGCTCGGCGCCGTGCTCACCGGAGGCGGCGGGGGTGCCACCGGCACCGGCTTCGGTGCGGGCGCCGCCACCGGCACCACCGGCGGTGCCACCGGGACCGGGATGACCGGCACCGCGCCCCGCCCGTACGCCTCGGCGATGGTCAGCACCAGGTCCACATAGGAATCCGAGTGGTTGTACCGGAACACCGCCGCCCGCAGCGCCGCGGGATCGCTGAGGTCCCCGCCACCCGCGCACAGGTACCGCCCCGCCGCGAGCGCCGCGTCGAACAGGTTGTCCGGGTCGGCCCGGCCGTCCCCGTTGCCGTCCGACGCCCACGCGCGCCACGTGGACGGGATGAACTGCATCGGCCCGACCGCGCGGTCCACCGCGGCGTCCCCGTCGACCGCGCCGGCGTCGGTGTCCCCGATGGCCGCGGTGTCGCCCGTGCCGTCCAGCGCGAGCCCGCGGATCGGCGGCGTCACCGAGCCGTCCGCCGCGGGCTGCGCGCCCCCGTAACGCCCGTGGTTCGACTCCACGCGGCCGATCGCGGCGAGCACCGTCCAGCTCAGCCCGCACCCGGGGTTCGTGCGGGCGAGTGTGTCGGCCGCCCGGTGGTACGCGGTCAGCGCCACCGACGGGATCCCCGCCAGCAGCGACACCGGGGAAGCGCTTCCCCGGCTCCCGCCCGACGACAGCGGGATCGACGGCAACGAGGGCAGGGCGGGGAGTTCCGGCAGGGCGGGCAGTTCAGGCAGCGCCTCGTCCTGCCACCGTGGTTCGTCCACAGTGGCCGGACGGGGCGCGGACAACGCCAGCGGTACCTGGTTTCCGGCGGGCCGGTTCACCGGTAGCGCGGTCGCCCCCAGCAGCGCCAGCCCGGCGCCCACGATCCCCGCCACCCGGGTCTTGGCCTTCATTCGACGCTCACCACTCCTCTTTCCTGCCGCGGGAGCACCGGTTCCCCCGCGGGCGGTACGAGCAGGCCGTTGCGGAACCCGATGGCAACGGCGTGCGTGCGGTCCCGGGCCCGCAGCTTGCGCAGGATGCTGCGCACGTGGGTCCGGATGGTCTCCACGGACAGGCGGAGCACGTCGGCGATCGCCGCGTTGCCCAGCCCCTCCGCCAGCAGGTCCAGCACCTGGGCCTCGCGCGGCGAAAGCACGCCGGTGCTCACCACGCGCGGCCGTTGCACCGGCCGCCCCGCGCACGCGGCGCGGACGCATTCGAGCAGGTGCCACGCCCCGGCGGAGCGCGGCACGACGCCGCGCGCGCCCGCGTCGAGGGCCCCGGTGATGTACTCCGGCTCGTCGTGCCGTTCGGCCACCACCACGAGCACCGCGGGCACCCGGTCGGCCCCGCCGAGCAGCCGCGCGAGCCTGCCCTGCTGGTCCACTCTGGAGTCGAGCAGCACCAGGTCGGGCCGGGCCTGCGCGACCAGCTGGGCCGCGCCACGGACCGTCGCGGTGTGCCCGGCCCACTCCAGGTCGGGCGCGTTGTCCACGATCCAGGCCAGTCCCGCGCGGTAGATCGGGTCGAGGTCCACCACCGCCACGCGCCGCGGCCGGTCGTGCAGCGTCACGGTCGCTCCCCCCTCGAAACCGGTTCGAACACGCTGAAGTGCGGCAAGGGCTCTCCATCCTGTGGGGTGCCGGGCCGCGCGGTCACGAGGGGCATGGGGCGTGCCCCGCGGGCAGCAGGCCGTACTCGTAGGCCTTGGCGACGGCGTGCGCGCGGTCGCGCACCTTGAGCTTGACGAACAGCCGGTGCGCCCGCTTCTTGACGGTGTTGGGCGAAATCCCGAGCAGCGCGGCGATGGAGTCCGTGCGGTGCCCGTCGGCGACGAGCGAGAGCACCTGCAGTTCCGGCGCGGTCAGCAGGGTCGGTGCCGGGGCGCGGCGGGGCGCGGGCACGGGTGCCTGCCCGCACGCGGCGTGGATGGCGGCGGCGAGCAGTTCCGGCTCGACCGGCCGCGCGAGCACCTCGGCCACCCCGGCGGGCGCCGGCCCCACGGCGGGGTCGGCCAGCACCACGACGGCAGGCCGCGGCACGGAGTACCGCAACGCCCGCAGCACGCGCCATTCGCGGTCGGCGGCCTGTTCCACCACGACCACGTCGGGCGCCGTCACCGAGCACAGCAGGTGGAAGGGTTCCTCGTCCTGCTCCCGGCCGACCCACTGCAGCCAAGGGTCCGCCGCGACGATCGACTCCACCCCGCGCGCGACCACGTCCGGCCTGCCGAGGTACGCCACGCGCAGCACCCGCGGCCCCCCGTCCCGCGCCCGCTGGGGAACTCCCGCCACGATGTCGCTCATCGAAGACATGTCTTTCCGTCCCTCGCTGGAGAAACCACTACGCCTCAAGACCCGTCGCCCACTGTGGACATGACGCGGCGGGGTCAGCCGATCCGGCGGATCACCGTGAGGGGGCCGATCGCGTCGATGGCGGCGACCTGCACGGGCCGTCCCACGGTCGGCGCGTGCACCGCGTGCTGCCCGTCGAGCGCGATCGCCACGTGGCTCACGGGCTGGTAGTAGAAGACGAGGTCCCCGGCGCGGACCTGGTCGCGCGGGACCGCGGTGCCCACTTGGGACTGTTCGGCACTCGTGCGCGGCAAGGCGAGGCCTGCCGCGTGGTAGGCGGCGAGGACCAGCCCCGAGCAGTCGTAGGCAGCCGGCCCCTCCGCACCCCAGACGTAGGGTTTTCCCAGTTGTGCCAAGGCGAAGCGCACCGCGGTGCCGGCCGCCCCCGGCACGGCGGTGCCGTCCGGTCGCGCCCCGCTGCCCTGCTGCTGGAGTTCCTGCTGCACGGACAGCACGAGCCGCCGCAGCACCTCCTGCAGGTACTGCTCACCGCCGGTCACCAGCTCCGCGGCGGTGTCCCGGCGGCGCTGGGCCTCCGACCGCCGCGCGAGCGCCTGGTCCCGTTGCCGCGCCACGGTTCCGGCGTCCTGCCGCGCGCGCTCCGCGGTCCGGCTCGCCTGCTCCGCCCGTTCGGTCGCGGCGGCGGTGCTCCGCCGGGTGCCCTCGGTGAGCCGGTCGAGCATCGACACGGCGGACAGCAGCTGCGGCAGGGAGTCCGCGGTGCCCGCCAGCCCGGCTTTGCCGTACGGCAGCGCCTCGAAGACCACCCGCCCGGAACCCCCGAGGCTAGTCCGCCACCGGGCCGCCTCGGCGTGCGCGTCGGCGGCGGCCCGTTCCGCGGCGGCGGAAGCGGCGGCGCTGTCGGCCGCGTGCCGCTCGACGGCGGCGGCCGTCGCCGACGCGTTGTCCAGATCGGCCTGCGATCGCGCGAGTTCGCCCTGTGCCCGCTCGAGGTACGTCTGCGCCTGCACCGCGATCTCTTCGAGCGAAGGCTGTTCGGCGGCGTACGCCGGAACCGTGCCCAGTGCCAGCGCGGCGGCCAGTACCGCGATCGTCTTCATCCGTTCCCCTCCCGGTCCTCAACCGAGAAGACCGGAATGGACGGACGAGCCTGTCGCGGGACCGCCTCAGGCGTCGGCGGGCACGCAGGCGCCGAGTTCGTCGAAGCGCCGTTTGAGCGCCGTGCGGGCGCGCCACAGCAGCGAACACGCGGCAGGCGCGGCGATGCCGAACGTGGCGGCGATCTCCTGCGGCCGGTAGCCCAGCACCTCCGACATCCACAGCACCTCACGCCAGCGCGCGGGCAGCGCGGTGAAGGCCAGTTCGAGGATCGCCTCGGATTCCCCGCCGGTGACGCGCACCTGCTGCGCCTGCCGGGCTTCCGCCCCGGAACAGCTCAGTCCAACCGCGACGGTGCGGGAATTGCGCGTCATGAGGTCGATCGCGAGCCGCCGCACCGTGGTGCGCAGGTACGCGGGGACGTTGGTCTGCGGCCCCTTGCCCGCGCGCAGCGCCGTCATCATCCGCAGCAGCGCGTCGGCCGACACGTCCTCGGCGTCCGCGACCGACCGCACGACCTTGCGCGCGTACCGCAGCACCTCGTGCTGGTGGCGCCGGTAGAGCTGAGTGAGAGCGGCGCGGTTGCCGGACCGTGCCTGCGCCAGCAGGCTTTCGTCCGGCAGTTCGTCCACTGTCTCCGCCAGCGCTTCACTCATGTGCCCCTCCTCGTCAAACGCTTCAGCGGTGCTCATGCAACTACGAACCGCGCCTCCCGTTCGGGTGACGATGAGGTGACGCAAAAGGCCCCGGCGCCCTGTCCGGCTACCTCCTGCCGCCCCGTAGAGTGAATCGGCGCAGGTCAGGTAACAGGCGTTTACGGCGAGCCGATAGTGCGCGCACGCCACAGAGCGAAGATAACGGCACGGTCACACTACTCCGTTTTGCACAGAGCGCATGACTCAGCGTGACGGAAATTCCGCTCCCTTTTACAGAGCGTCAACGACCGCCTACAGCGATTCCGGCTACCCCTGCCGCGAACAGGCCAAACTCCACAATGGCCTTTGTGCGTCAGATCACACCCGTTCGTGTCACCCGGGGGTTCCGCTCCCGGCCCGCAGCCCAGAAGCTTTCAGCGTTGAGTAGATTGCGTATCCTCCGTCGCGCCGCCGTACGGCCGGAACGAGCGACGCACTGGGAAGGTGTGGTCAGTGGCCCAGCAGCACGACCCGGCACAGTGCCGGCAGCCCGCCGGCCTGGCGGACGACGCTGCCTTCTCCCCCACCGAACTGCTGCGGGCGTGGCGCGCGAAGGCCGACGGGCCCGAGTGGCCAGACGAAGTCCCGTGGGAGGTCGAAGCCACGACCCGGGTCGTGCACGCCTGCCTCGACGGCGTCGACCTGCCCTCGGCCCTGCGGGCGCTCGCCGACCAGCGGTTCGACCAGGCGGCCACCCCCGACGAGTTCGCGCTCGACGTCGCGGCGCTCGCCGCGTGCCTCACCCGGCCCGCCGCGGTCACGGCCGGGCAGCTGGTGCGGATGGGCGAAGAGGCCGCGCGCTGGGTCGTCGCCCGTGACCACACGCTCGCGCAGCTCGCCGATCCGCTCACCGCGTTCCGCACCCGCACCGCGTTCCTCGCCGACCTCACCTACCGGGGCAGCCTCGAGCAGGCGCCGTACGTGTGGGTGGCGCGCTGGCGGACCGACGACGGGCAGTCCCTGCGGATGTCGATCGCGGACCGGATCGACCCGCTCGGCGCATACGAGTCGGCCTGCTACCTCGGGCCGTGCAGCCTGTCGGTGCTCGTCTCCGGCCCCGAGCGTGGGCAGGAGCTGGAGGCGCTGCTCGCCGGGATCGCCGAACTGGACGGGCTGGAGACCGTGGTCCTGCCCCGGCCGGAGGGTGATCCGCCCGCGCTCGCGGAGTGGCTGGTGTCCAGCTTCCCCGAGCTGGTGCGCGAACCCCTGCCCTGAACCGGCACTCACCCCTCCGCGGGCACGCACGCGCTGAGCTCGTCGTACCGCTTGCGCAGCGCCGTGCGGGCGCGCCACAGCAGGGAACACGCCGCGGGGCGGGCGATGCGCAGCTCGGCGGCGATGTCCTGCGGGCGGTAGCCGACGACCTCGACCAGCCAGAGCACTTCGCGCCAGCGGGGCGGCAGCCCGGTGAACGCGAGCTCCAGTATCGCGTCGCGCTCCTTCTCGTCGAGGTGGCGGCGCCCGTCCGCGGGCGTGCAGTCCAGCCCGATCGCGAGGCTGCGCGCGTTGCGGGTGGCCAGGTCGATCGCCAGGCGGCGGACGGTCGTGCGCAGGTACGCCGGCACGTTCGTGAGCGGTCCCCGGCCCGCTTCGAGCGCCAGCATCAGGCGCAGCAGGGCGTCCGCGGCCACGTCCTCCGCGTCCGCCGTCGTCCGCACGAACCGCCGCGCGTACCGCACCGCGTCGGCGTGGTGCCGCTGGTAAAGCTGGGTGAAGGCTGCCCTGTTCCCGGCTCGCGCGGCCGTCAGCAACTCCTCGTCGGGCAGCTCCTCGACTCTCTCCGCCAGCACCTCGCTCATCCGCCCCTCCTCTTCCCACTGCTCACTGAGGAGTCCCATGCAACTACAGACCGAGCAATCCAATCGGGTGAACATGTACTACTGATGGTGGATCCGGTCACGCAGCGCGTAGTCACCGCTGCCAAAAGAGTGAAGAGAACTTCACGTTCGTAACGGGGCTTTCGGGAACCCCGATAGTGCCGCCACGCAGGAGGTCCGTGATAACAGCAAGATCACATTACTCCGTTTTGCCAGCGGCTTTTCCGCGTTCCGCGACGAAGGAGCACAGGATGGTTACGACGGCCCGACACGGGCACCCGGATCATCGCGGGAGTTTCCGCCCTCTTCCGTCACCAGGTCCCCCCGGACGGTGGAGCTGGAGGAGACTATGATCAACATTGCGGAGAGTGACGCAGGACCGGTGCGAGTCCCCGGACCCGGTACGGAGGGTGAGGCAGGACCGTGAGCGTGCACGAGGACTACGTGCCCGGCACCACCGCGCCGCCTCCGACCGGCCCCGCCCCGGAGGTCGCCTACCTCGGCGAGGACCGCGAGCGCCAGGCACTGCTGCACCGGCTGCTGGCCGACGAGCCGCGCCTGGTCTGGCGTGGCGCCGTGCGCGGCGAGATCCGGGAGCTGTTCGAGGATCCGCGGTCGGCCATCGTGATCGTCGACCAGTCCACTCCGGACCCGCTCTCCGCGGCCCGCGCGACGTTGCCCACCGCCGCGCTGTTCGTGCTCCTGGGCGAGCAGGACACGCTCACCCCGGGCGAATGGGCGCGGCTGACCACGGTCGTCCAGGGCGTGCTCAGCCTGGAGGGTCTCGCCGGGCTGCCGGCGCACCTGCTCGCCGCGACAGCCGAGATCGGGTCGATGATGCGTGCCGTTTCGGCCACTGTGGACAGTCCGGTCGCCCGGCTGAGTCAGTCCGAAGTGGACGTACTGGCCGCTGCCGCCGAGGGGCTGACCGTCGAGGAGACCGCGGCACGCCTGCACATCTCGGTCGGCACCGGGCGCGCGCTCATGCTCTCCGCCCGCAGGCGTCTCCGCGCCCGCACCCGGGCCGAGGCGGTGGCCAAGGCGCTGCGCGCGGGCCTGCTGTCCTGACGGGCGGTCAGCTCACGTCGAGCAGCGCCTGCGCGGGCCGGGCCGTCACCGCGCGTCCCACGACGAACCCGCTCGCCCCGGCGCACGCGGTCAGGAACGTCACGAAGTCGTCGCCGAACGAGCGCGGGTGAGGCGTGCCGCGGGCGCGGGCCCTGCGGTAGGCGGCCAGCGCGGAGGCGCACTCCGCACGGCTGACCAGCCAGCCACCGTCGGTCAGCTTGTGCACCGGAATACCGGGGACGCCCGGCGGCAGCCCCACCGCGAGCGCCCTTGCCTGCGCTGCCGCGAACTCCGCGCACCGCCGGCCGGTCCACACGGGGAAGCCGAACTCGTCGCGCACGGGCACGAGCCCGAAGCGGCGCGGTTCGGGCAGCCGCGGCGGTGGGCACCCCAGTGCCGCCCCGTCACACGCCATTCCCAGTGCCAGCAACGAGTTCCGGAGCTCGTCCAGCCGCGCCCGCGGCAGCCGCAGGTAGTTGACCGTCCGCGCGTACCAGTCGGGACCGGTGCGCACCAGGGCCGCCAGCGCGGCGCGGTTGCACAGGTCGACCGGCCCGCCCCGGGGGAGCAGCCGGTACGGCGCCACTAGCGACCGCCGGCCGGGTTCCGCTCGGGGCGGCGGGCCGGCTCGTCGGACGGCAACGGCTCGCCCAGTTCCTCGCGTAGGATCTGCTCGACCTTGTCGCCCGCTTCCCGCAGCTTCCGGAAGATCCCCATGCCCGTGTTCCCTTCTGGTGCGTTCCGCGGCGCGGGAATCCCGCGCCGGCACAGGTCGCAGGCCGGGTCGGGGTGCCAGGCCGCCGCCTGGGCCCGCAGGTCGCGCCGCACGGCACGACGGGTCCGGAGGACCCCGTCGGCGTCGTACCACGGCGCGCCGAACACCCGCAGCCGCCGTTGCGCGCGCCCGCAGGCGCACACGGTCCGGCGGTAGCCGCGGTACCGCGCCACCGCTCCGGTGACCGGTACCCGGACGATGCCCTTCATCCCCGCTTCCGCTCCCTCTGCTCGGTTGCCACTGACTCCTAGACAGGCTTCGCGCGCACGGCATGTCGCAGGACGACCACCTTTTTCGGAGGAATTCCGCCGGGGGTGGATCACCGCCGGTCAGAGACACGCGAACGGGTCTGGTTGAGACGGGGGTCACACCGCGGGGTCGCGCCGGGAAACCGCGTCATGGCGCAGCGTGCCCGGCGTCGAGTCCACATGAGACCCAGGGACCCCGCCTCCGCACGGCCGGTCGCTTTCGCCGCGGCCGTGGGAAACATCCTCCGCGAACTCCGAGTACGGCGAGGGTGGACGAGGGCGGACCTGAGTTCCCGCACGGGAGGGCTCATCGCGCCCTCGTCGATCTCCGGTTACGAAAGCGGTTACCGCGCGCTGAAGCTGGAACTGCTCGCGTCGCTGTGCGCCGCGCTCGGCGTCCGCGTCGAGGCCGTCATCCGCGCCGCCGACCACCGCTCGCGCGCCGGCCTCCCCCGCTGAGCAGTCCCGGCACCAGCTCCCCCAGCCGGTCCTCCGCGCCCCGCCTGATCTTCAGCGTCCGCCCGTCCCCGGCGACGTCGACCAGCTCCTCCGCGCGCAGCCAGGACAGGATCTCGTGGCCCAGCGCGCCGCCGAGGTGCGGGCGCCGCAGCGTCCGGTCGAGGCAGCTCGTCGCCACCTTGCGCCGGGTCCCGGCGAGCGCCGCGACGTCGACGCCGTAGTCGCGCAACACCGGCTCCGCCTCGGGGCCGAGTTCGAGCGCGTCGCTGCCGGGATCACGGCGGAGCGCGCGCCGCGCCAGCAGGTGGTCGAGCAGCGCGACGCCGAGGCGCCCCGCCGCGTGGTCGTAGCAGAGCCGTTCGGGCGCCTCGGCGGGGCCGGGCAGCGGCAGCGAGCCGCCGGCGTAGTCCGCCATCGCGTCGAGCACGGCGGTCACCGACGGATCGGCGAGCCGGTACGTGACGTGGCGGCCCGACTGCTCACCGGTGACGAGCCCGGCCTGCCGGAGCTTCGCGAGGTGGTTGCCCAGCCGTGCGGGCGAGACGCCGAGGACGTCGGCCAGCTGCGTCATGCCGTGTGGTCCCTCGTGGGCGAGCAGCTGCAGCACGGTCAGCCGGATCGGGTCCGACAGCTCGCGGGCGAGCGCCGTCACCGTGGCGACCACGGGCTGCGCGGCGCTGGTCCACCCGGGCGAAGTCACGCCGGTCAGGCTACCACCGACTTTCACGTTTCACGGATACGTGATAGGTGTCTGTACATGGACGCGGTGCGCCGGTACTGGCGCGAGCAGATCCCGCCACCCGGCCCGTTCCGGGTGCTGGCGCTGGGCATCCTCGTCACGACCGCCGGCGAGGGCGCGTGGTTCACGACCTGGGCGGTCTACTTCACGACCGTGGCCGGGCTGCCTGCGCCGGTGGTGGGGCTCGGGCTGCTGCTCGCGGGTGGCGCGGGGCTGCTCGCCGCCACCCCGGTCGGCGCGCTCGCCGACCGCTTCGGGCCCCGGGCTCTGCTGATCGGCCTGACCGCCGTCGAGGGGCTCGCGATGGCGGCGTTCGTCTTCGCCTCCCACGTCGCGGTGTTCGTCTCGGCCGCCCTCGTGCAGACGACGGTCGATCGGGCTGCGGCGGGCGTGCGGACCGCGTACGTCGCCCAGCTCGCCGACGAGGAGACGAGGATGGGGCACCTCGCGCGGCAGCGCGTCGCCAGCCACCTCGGCTACACGCTCGGTGCCGCGGCCGGAGCCGTGTGCCTCACGCTCCACACCCCGGCCGCCTTCCACGTGCTGATCGCGGTCAACGCCGTCACGTCGCTGGGCTACGCCGCACTGCTCACGCGGGTGCCCGCCGTGCGCCCGGGCCGCAGGGCGCGCCCGTACCGGTTGTCCGGTGATCCGGCGTTCCTCGCCGTCGCGGCGAGCACCGGTCTGCTGTCGCTGTGCTGGGGTCTGGTGTCCACGGCGCTGCCGCTGTGGCTGGTGCGCGACACCGGGCTGCCCGCGGGCCTCGCGGGTGTCGTCGTGATCGTCAACTCGCTGGGCGTGGCGCTGTTGCAGGTCCCGGCGAGCCGGGGCTGCACGAGCGCGCGGCGTTCGGCCGTGCGGGCGGTGTGGTCGGGCGGAGCGCTCGCGGTCGCGTGCGTGCTGTTCGCGGCGACGTCGGGCGGCAGCGGGTTCGCCGCGGCCGGCATCGTCCTGCTCGCGGCGGGCGCGCACCTGGCCGGGGAGCTGTGGTTCATCGGCGCCCGCTGGGCGCTGACGCTCGAGCTCACCCCGCCCGGGGCGACGGGACGCTACCAGGGCATGACGGCCACGGCGGAGGCGGCGGTGCAGATGATCAGCCCGGCGGCGCTGACGTTGCTCGTCGGCACCTGGGGCCTGCCCGGCTGGTTCGTCCTCGCGGGGGTGTTCGTGGCCGCCGGCACGGCCACACTGCCCGCGACGCGGTGGGCGCTGCGGACACGGCCGACGCCGGTGCTCAGCGCGGGGTGATGTCGTCGTCCACGGCGGCGGGCGTGCCCAGCCTGGCACGCTGCGATCCCGCCCTCAGCCCGCGGTGAAGTCGTCACCACGGCGGCAATCGCGCCCGGCCCGCCCGGCGGCGCGGACACGACCGACCCCAGCCCCCAGCCCGCGGCGATGCCGTCGACCACGGTGGCGGCAACCGCGCCCGGCCCGCCGCCAAGCCCTGCGACCCCCTCAGCCCACCGCGAAGTTGTCGACCACGGCGGCAATCGCGCCCGGCCCGCCCGGCGGCGCGGACACGACCGCCTCCCGCCCCCAGCCCGCGGCGATGCCGTCCACCACGGCGGCGGCAAGCGCGCCCGGGCCGCCGCCGGGCCCTGCGACCCCCTCAGCCCGCGGTGAAGTTGTCGTCCACCACCGCGGCTAGCGCGTCGAGCGCCCGGTCCGCCGCGGCCTGGTCACCGCCGTCCAGCCGCAGCCGGGCGGTGCTCGCGCCCGCGCCGCGGGCCTCGACGTGCAGTTCGCCGCGGCCACCCGGCCACGTGAACCGCAGCCGTGGCGGCTCGGTCTCGGTCCGGACGTCGCGTGCGCCCAGCGCGTCGGTCAGCCAGGCCCCGGTCCTGGCGGGATCCCCTGCCGTGTTCAGCACGAGATCGGGTTCGGCGTCGATGCCCCGGTTCGCTTCGTAGACGGTCACACGCCAGGCGTACCCCCCGCGTCCGCATGGTGAACGTCCCGCCGCGCGCCTGGCAGGATGGCGGCAGGAAGATCATGGCCGGGAACGGAGGACGCCATGCCGGAACCGTTGCGCAAGCTCGGGTTCCTCACCATCGGGCTGTTCGACGAGGCCGATCCGCGGCGCGGGCACGAGTCGACGCTCGGCGTCATCGAACTCGGCGAGCAGCTGGGGTTCGACAGCGCCTGGGTGCGGCACCGGCACCTGCAGTACGGCATCTCGTCACCGGTGGCCGTGCTCGCCGCGGCTTCCCAGCGCACGAGCCGGATCGAGCTCGGCACCGCCGTGATCCCGCTGGGCTGGGAAAACCCGCTGCGGCTCGCGGAGGACCTCGCGACGGTCGACATCCTCTCCGGCGGGCGGCTCAACCCGGGCCTGAGCGTGGGGCCGCCGATGCACTACGAGCGCGTGAAGGACGCGCTGTACCCGGACACGGCGGACGTGGAGGACTTCAGCTACGAGCGCATGCGGCGGTTCCTGGACTTCGTGCGGGGCAAGCCCGCCACGGACTTCAGCGGCACCGAGGGGTTCGAGGTGTTCTCGGACCGCGTGCAGCCGCATTCGCCGGGGCTGGGGCGGCGGCTGTGGTACGGCGGCGGCAGCCTGCGGTCCGCGCGGTGGGCGGGCGAGCACGGGATGAACTTCCTGACCAGCAGCGTGGTGAAGGCCGAGGAGTCGGAGGACTTCGCCGAGATCCAGCTCTCGCACATCCGCGAGTTCCGCGCGCACCACCCCGACGGCGAGCGGGCCAGGGTGTCCCAGGGGCTGGTGGTGATCCCGACGGATTCGGCGACCGCGGACCAGCGCGAGAAGTACCGGGCCTACGCGGAGCGGCGGACACCGCGGACCCGCACACCGCAGGGCCCGGCGCGGATGATGTTCGCGCCGGACCTGGTGGGCACGTCGGACGAGCTCGCCGAGCGGCTGCACGCCCACGCCGCGTTCCGGGAGGTCGACGAGGTCGCGTTCGCGCTGCCGTTCACCTTCGAGCACGAGGACTACGTCCAGATCCTCACCGACATGGCGACCCGGCTGGGCCCTGCGCTGGGCTGGCGCCCGGGGAGCTGAGGTCCCTCAGCAAACACTGTCCGACGGACGCGGATTGCCGAGGCCGAACAACGGCCGCAGCTTGAGCCCGACCCAGGTGCCGCCGAGTGCGAACACGCCCCACAGCCAGCCGTGCAGGCTGCCCGTCGAGATGCCCGCCAGGTACGCCCCGATGTTGCAGCCGCCGGACAGCCGTGCGCCGATGCCCATCAGCACCCCGCCGAGCACCGCCGCGACGGCCGTCCGCCACGGGATCTCCGCGCGGATCTTCCACGCACCCGCCGCGGCGGCCGCGACCGCCGCGCCGAGGATGATCCCGATGTCCGTCAGGCTCGTCTTGTCCGTCCACACCGGACCCGCCAGCGACTTGGCGTTGCTCGCGCTCTGCCAGAACTCCCACGTCTCCGGGTGCAATCCGAACAGCTGCAACAGCTTCGCGCCCCACAAGGCGAACGCGAACGTCACACCCCACGTGCCGCCCGACACCAGCACCACCGCCGCGGCCAGCACGGCGAGCACGACCGCACCGGCCAGCAGCGGCCACGACCCGCGGAAGACCCGCGCGAAGCCCCGCGCCGTCGGCACCACGCCCACCGGCGGCGGGGTGCGCCGCGCCTGCACCACCCGCGTCACGGCGACCACAGCCACCAGCACCGCGATCGTGACGGCCCACGAACCCCACCAGCCGACGTGGTCGGCGAGCAGGAAGCCGGACACCTGCGGCCAGCCGGTGAACACCGGGTACGCCCACGTGTAGAACACCGACCCGGCGATGAACCCGCCGAGCGTCAGCAGGATCGTCGACTGCCCGGCGCCCACCGCGAACAGGGTGCCGGACGCGCACGCGCCGCCCAGCTGCATGCCCACCGCGAACAACGCGGCCCCGGCGAACAACGCGAGCCCGATCGGCCCGGCGGTGATCTTCGGCGTGGCACCGAACAACCCGGTGCCGGTACCCGCGATCAACGCGATCAGCGTCGCCGCCGTGCCGAGGAGCAGCGCGTGCGCCCGGAGGCCGGTGCCGTTGCCCACCGCGATCAGCTGCCGCCACGCCGAGGTGAACCCGAACCGCGAGTGGAACAACGCCACCCCCAGCAGCAGGCCGATCACCAGCAGCGCGCCGAACCGCGCGCCGTAGGACGCCCAGACGTACGCGCTCAGCCCCACCCCGAGCACCGCGGCGACCGCCAGCGGCACCACCCGCACCGGCTCCTCCGGCTCGGGCACGGGTGCCGCGCACGAGGTCGGGGACGGGGACAGGAACCTCCCGGCGGGCGGCCGTTCGGTGACAGCGGACATCGGCACTCCAGACGAACTGCGAAAAAAGATCACCGTCCAGGTTACGAGGCGTGGGCGCGCCGTCTCACCATCTGGATGACCAGCGCCGTGCCCGCCAGCGCGACGAGCACCGCCGCGTAGACCAGCGCGGTGAGGCGCAGGCCGAACGCGGTGGCCGCCAGGCCCGCGACGACGGCGGGCAGGCTGAACGCGAGGTAGGAGATCACGTACGCGACGGCGAACAGCTCACCCCGTTCGGCGGGGGCGGAAATCCTTGCGAGGGTGCCGAAACTGGCCAGCGCCGAGGCGCCGAAGCCGATCCCGGCGACCACCGTGCCCGCCGCGGCGAGCGCGATCAGGTGCGCCGCGATCCCGGCGAGGGTGATGCCCACCCCGGCGGTGAGCAGCGCGGCCCCGGTGGTCAGCACGAGCGTCACCGGCCGCGTGCGCAGCAGGAAGGTCGCCAGCGCACCGGTTCCGCACAGCAGCGTCACGACCAGGCCGCCCACGAGGTGGTTGGTCAGCCCGAACAACCCGGACGCGATCGACGGGCCGAGCGAGAGGTACAGGCCGCCCAGGGACCAGCTCGCGAGCAGGATCGGGATCAGCGCGAAGAACTCGGCGCGCAGCCGCTGCGGCACGCCGAGCCGCGGCAGCAGCGACCGCAGCCCGCCCGGCCGCAGGCCCGAGGTCTCCGGCATGGCCGCGACGATCAGCGCGGCGAGCACCATCCCCGCCAGCAGCAGGGCGTACACGAGGTGGGTGGGCGCGGGGCCGAACTGGACGAGCGCGCCGCAGCCCAGCGCGCCCAGCGCCAGCCCGGCGGTGGGCGCGACGCCGTTGATCATCCCGGCGCGGCCGGGGGCGTGCGGCGGGTCGAGGTCGACCAGCGTCGCGGCCATCGTCGTCATCGCCGCGCCCGTCGCGATGCCCTGCACCAGGCGGGCGAGGAACAGCACCGGCACCCCGCCGGCGACGAGGAAGAGCACCAGCGAGACGGCCTCCAGCAGCACCGCCGCGCCGAGCACGGGACGGCGCCCCACGTGGTCGGACAGGGCACCGAGCACGAGCAGCGAACCGATCAGGCCCACGACGTACACCGCGAAGACGGCGGTGAGCGTGGTCGCGGAGAAGTGCCAGTTCTGCTGGTAGACGACGTAGAGCGGGGACGGCGCGCTGGACGCCGCCATGAACAGCACGAAGATCGCCGCGACGGCGGCGAAGGTGACTCCGCGCGGCAGGCGTCTGGACGGGGCCTGCGCCCCGGGCAGCGCGACGGCGACGGACGAGTCGGACACGGTCACTCCTCAAAAGCAACGATGAATGCGTTAGCCACCATAGCGCAAACGCAACGATCAGTGCGATACTGTTTTCATGCCCGCTTCTCCCACTGCCACCCGGCCCGGCGGGCGGTCCGCGCGCGTCCGCGCGTCCGTGCACCGCGCCGTGGCGGAACTGCTCGCCGAACTCCCGGCCGAGGAGGTGACCCTCCCGCTCATCGCGACGCGCGCGGGGGTGCACCCGACCACCGTGTACCGGCGCTGGGGCTCACTGGCCGAGCTGCTCAGCGACGTCGCCTCGAGCCGGTTCAGCGGTGACATCGTGGTGCCGGAGACCGGCAGCCTGCGGGAGGACCTGGAACGGTGGGCGCTCGCGGTGGCGACCGACCTCGCCGATCCGGACGTGCTCGCGCTCATGCGCGCCACGCTGGGCTCCGGCCCCGAGGGCGGCTGCGCCTGCACCGGCGACCGGCACGCCCAGCTCAAGGCGATCCTCGACCAGGAGCAGGCACGGGGCGGCACGGTCCCGACGGTCGAGGAGGCCGCGGACGGGCTGCTCGGCCCGCTGTACTACCGCGCCGTGTTCACGGACCTGCCCTCCGAACCGGAGTGGGTGCGCGGACTGGTGCGGAAACTACTCGCTTGACCTGGAGCGCGCTCGAGGGAGCAGACTGCCGGGAGGCGAACGGAGGGGACATGCACCTGGTCGAAGCCGACGGACGTGGCGGTCTACGGGTGCGGCACGCCCCGCCACCCGTGCCGGGACCCGGCGAAGTGCTCGTGGAGGTGGCCGCCGCCGGAGTGCGGGCCCTGCCGGGTGGCGCCGGGCCGGACAGCGGGGTCGCCGGCCTGGTCGGCGCGCTGGGCGCGGGCGTCCCCCGCCACTGGCTCGGGCGGCGCGTGGTGGCCACTGTGGACGGTGACGGGTACGCCGAACGCGTCACGGTGCCGCTGTCCGCGGTGCTCGAAGTGCCCGACGCGGTGCACGAGCAGGAGGCGGCGGCGCTGCTGCGCGAAGGCAGCACGGCGCTCGCGTTGTTCGAGGCCGCCGACGTCTCGCCCGGGGAGTCCGTGCTCGTCCTGCCCGCGGCCGGCGGGATCGGCAGCGTGCTCGTGCAGCTGGCCGCGGCGGCCGGCGCCCACGTGATCGGCGCCGCACGCGGACCGGGCAAGCTTCGGCTGGTGCGGGACCTCGGCGCGGACGTCGTGGTCGACTACGGCGAGCCCGGCTGGGCGGAGCGGGCCGGGTACGCCGACGTGGTGTTCGACGGCGTCGGCGGTGAGCTGGGGCGCATCGCGTTCGACCACGCCAAGAGCCGTTTTTCCGCCTACGGCACGGCTTCCGGCTCCCCCGCGGTGCTGCCGGAGCCGCGGGGCGTCACCGTGCACGAGCCCGTCGAACCGTCCACAGTGGACGTGCAGCGCATCCTGCGGGCCGCCGCCGACGGGCGCGTCGTCCCGCTCATCGGCCAGACCTACCCGCTGACGCGGGCGGCGGAAGCGCACGCGGCGCTGGCCGCCCGCCGCACGGTGGGCAAGACGCTGCTGGTGGCCTGACCGCTCAGCCGACGCCGACGACCTCGGGCACCCGCTCGCCCGCCCCGGGCACCTCACCCTCGCCGGACTGCCGCGACCGCTCGCTCAACGCACGCCGCCGAACTCCGGCCCCGCCCCGGGCACCTCGCCCACACCAGGCCGCTGCGACCGCTCGCTCAGCCGACGCCGACGACCTCGGGCACCCGCTCGCCCGCCTCGGGCACCTCACCCTCGCCGGACTGCCGCGGCCGCTCGCTGTCGAAGCGGGCGAACTCGAACCGGACCTCGCCGCGCCCGGACACCACGGGGTTGATCACCCCGGCGGTCTCGACGGTCGCCAGCTGCGCGAGCAGGCGCGCCAGCGCGTCGGGCGCGTACCGCGGCTCGGCGTCCGTCTGCACCAGCGTCCGGTGCAGGCTCGTCAGCTGCCAGCCGTCGGTGCCGCCGTGCCCGGCCGGCGCCGCGACCGCGACGGAGACCAGCCAGCGGCCCGCCTTGCCGGACAGCGCGGGGGTGCGGTGGTGGCTGATCCCGATGACCTGGTCCGCCCGCACCAGCCCGTCGCTGAGCGTCCGGATCCACACGTTCTCCAGCCCCATGTCACTCCTCCTGTTCGCGGTGCGTGCCGGTGTCGTCCATGCCGAGCCTGCGCCGCAGCTCCTTGTTCTCCGCGCGCGTGCGCGCGAGCTGGTCCTCCAGCCGCACGATGCGGTCGGCCGCGGCGAGGGTCATGCCGCTGTCGAACAGCTCGCGGACGCGCGCGGCCAGGCGGAGCTGCCGGCGCGAGTAGCGGCGGTGACCGCCGCTGGAGCGGTGTGGCTGGACCACGTCGGCGGCGTCGAGACTGCGGAGGAACGCCGGGCGCACGTCCAGCGCCTCCGCCGCCTGCCCCATCGTCCACGCCGGGTAGTCCTCGTCGTCCAGCCTGTCTACACCCACGTGTCCAGTTTATCTACGGCCGATGATCGACTCAATCTCCAGTGTTGAATGGAGATTTGCCTCCCGGCCTACCGTGAGGAGATGCAGTTCTCAGGCTCACGAGGAACGCGACCCTCCAACGAACTGCCTGTCTCCGTGCCGACGGGCGAGGACGTCGTCACCGATGGCGAGCGAGCGCTGCACCTGAGCACCTGCCGCGTTTTCTCCTCCGGGGTCGAGTTCGCCCTGACCGCGCTCAACCGGACCGAGCGGCACCAGCTCGGCCGCCACCCGGGCCACGATCTGCTGCTGGGCCTGGAATTCGCGGACGGCACCGTCGCCATCGCGCCCCGGTTCGGCCGGCACGGCGCTGACAGCGGCCTCCTCCGCGTCACTGGCAGCTCCGGGGGCAGGCACACCCAGCAGACCTTCTACCTGACCCGGCTGCCCCCGCCGGGACCGCTGACCGTGCGGGCCACCATCGCCGGGAGCGACCTGCCCGACCTCGTCGTCACGCTGTCCGGCGAGGAGATCCGGGCCGCGGCGGAGCGCGTCCGGCGGCTCTGGCCCGAGGCGCCGCCGGAGGCTCCGGCCCCGCCGCCCGAGCTGCCCGCGCCGGAGGGCAGCTGGTTCGCAGGACGGTGACCAGTTCACTTGCCCACCCGATAGGGCGTAATCCCCTAACCCCCTATCGGGTGATGGGGCTACTTCGGGTGGCAGTACGGGCCTCATCCCCGATGCCACCGACGAAGATCATCTCTAGGTTCGACCGGGTCGTGCGGTAGCTGCCGCGCACATCGTCACTGTCCGGAAACCTCATGGAGACTCCGTTGTCCCAGCCGATCCAGTCCCTGCACGACCTCGTGCTGTCCCTCGTGACCGACGGCACCAGCCAGTCGGCCTTCCTCGCCGACCCGGCCGGCGTGCTCGCGGGCGCGGGCCTGTCCGACATCACCGCGGGTGACGTGCAGGAGGTCACCGCCCTGGTGACCGACCACGTCCCGGCGCCCGTCGCCGAGGCCGTCGAGTCCGCGCTCGCCGCGCTGCCCGCCGACCTGCCGGACAACCTGGACTGCGCCATCGAGCACCTCCGCTGCGTCGCCGGGACCCTGCCCGGCGGCCTCGGCTCGCTGGCCACCGCGACCTCGGCCTCCGACTCGGGCCTCGCCGGCTCGGTCGCCTACGCCGGTGAGCACGTCGACAGCACCCTCGCCGCGGCCGTCAGCGGCGGTGGCGCCTCGGTCGCCGGCACGACCGTCACCGAGGTCGGCCAGCTCGCGGGCAGCGTCGCCGCCGGTGGTGACGCCCTGTCCGCCACCACCGGTGTCACCACCGCCGACGCGGCGCTCAGCGGCGCGCTGGCCGCGGCCGACGGCTCGGTCGCCGGGGCGGTGCAGTCGGTCAGCCCGGCCGGTGCCTACGCGGTGGGCGTCGACGCCATCGCGCTGCCCAGCCTCGGCTCGGTCGGCGACCTCGGTTCGTCGCTCGACTCCGACCTGCTCGGCGACAGCACCCCCGCCGTCGACACGACCGGGACCTACGCGCACACCGTGGTCGCGGGTGCCGCGGGCGCGGTCTACAACGACAGCGCGGCCCTCGCCGGTTACGCCGCCCCGGTCGCCGGCGACCAGGTCGCGAACGCGGTCGCCCAGGCCGGTTCCGAGGTCGCGCAGCACGTCGACAGCGCCGCTTCGGTGGTACCCGAGGCGCTGAGCCACGTGCCCGCCCTGCCCGCGCCGAACCTGCCGGTGGACCTGCCCGCGGACGTGCCGGTGCACGTGGCGACCCAGCTGCCGCAGTCGCTGCCGGACGTGGCCCAGCTGCCGCACGTGGCGCAGGTGCCCGACGTCGCGCACGACGTGGTCTCGACCGCGCAGGCGGCGACCTCCGGCGTCGTCGCGCACACCGGCATCTCCGACCTCGGCGTGCTCGACCACACCGCCGCCCTGCCCGACCTGGGCGACGCCCTGCACACCGACCTGCCGCTGGGGCACTGACCCGCGGGGAGCCGGGCCCCGTTCGCGGGGGCCCGGCTCCCGGACTCGCCCGGGCGATCAAGGCGCGACGGCGCTATGGTGGCGGTGAGTCTGGATGCGCCGGTGGCGCGCGCTGGGCCGGGACCACAGGGCACGAGCGCGATTGGTAACGGGGTAACAGTGACAAGCGGTGGGGACAGCGGGACGAGATCCCGCGAGCGGTTCGAGCACCCCGCCCTGTTCTACAGCGGCGACGAGCAGTACCTCGCCGGGCTCGTGCCCTTCGTGCGGCAGGGCCTCGAACGCGACGAGCCCGTGGCCGTCGCCGTGCCGGGCAGGCAGCTCGGTCTCCTCCGCGACGCGCTGGGCGCGGACGCGGTGCACGTCCAGCTCACCGACATGACCGTCGCGGGCCGCAACCCCGGCCGCATCATCCCCGGCGTGCTCCGCGCCTTCGCCGACCGGCACGCCGGCCGCCCGGTGCGCATCATCGGCGAACCGATCTGGGCGGGCCGCAGCAGCCGCGAGTACCCGGCGTGCGCCCAGCACGAAGCGTTGATCAACGCCGCCTTCACCGGCCGCGACGTGACCATCGTCTGCCCCTACGACACCGACGGGCTCGACGAGGTCGCGCTGTCCGACGCGCGGGCCACCCACCCGGTGCTGTGGGAGGACGGCAGGGTCCTGCCGAGCGACGGCTACGCGCCCGACGCGGTGGTCCAGCAGTACAACCAGCCGCTGGAGTCGCCGTCCGGCGCGGCCGAGCTGGCCGTGCACGAGGTCGGGCAGCTGTCGGCCGTCCGCCGGTTCACCGTCGCCGAGGCCACCCGCCGGGGGCTCGCGCCGGAGCGGGCGCAGGACCTCGAACTCATCGCCACCGAGCTGGTCACGAACAGCCTCGTGCACACCGAGGCGGCGAAGGCCGTGTTGCACCTGTGGGACGACGACGAGCACGTGGTCTGCGAGGTGCGCGACGGTGGCCACCTCGCCGATCCCCTCGTCGGCCGCCGCCCCGCGGCCCCGCACCAGCAGGGCGGCCGTGGCCTGCTGCTCGTCAACCACCTGGCCGACCTCGTGCGCGTCCACACGACACCCGACGGCACCACGATCCAGGCGTTGTGCCGCAAGGACTCCCGCGCGGCCGGCTAGGAGCCCGAGCCCGCGCGGCTGAGCGCGCCGGCCAGCTCCACGCGGGACCGCAGGTTGAGCCGCACGAAGATGTTGCGCAGGTGGTGTTCGACCGTGCGCTGCGAGAGCATCAGCCGCGCGGCGATCTCCCGGTTGGTCTCCCCCGCCGCGACCAGCCGCGCGATCTGCTCCTGTTGCGGCGTCAGGGATCCCAGCGACGGCGCGCTCCGCCGGGCCACGCTGTCACCCGCCGCCCGCAGTTCCGCGCGCACCCGCTCCTCCCAGTAACCCGCCTGGCAGGCCTGCACGAGCCGCAGCGCGTCCCGCAGCTGGGCGCGGGCCTCGCGCGAACGACGCGCCCGCCGGAGCCGTCGCGCGTACAGCAGTTCGGTCCTGGCCAGTTCGAGCGTCGCCTCCCCGGCCCGGTGCAGCTCCAGCGCCTCCTGGAAATGCCGCTCCGCCACGGCGAAATCCTCGGCGTACAGCGCCCGGCACCGCGCCGCGAACGCCTGCCACGCCGGGGTGCCGGTGGCCCGCGCCCACGCCTCGTACCGGTTGAGCACCTCCTCGACGAGCTGCGGCGCCGCCGCAACGCGCAACATCGGCCGCGCGGTCTCCCCGGCGAGCAACGGGACCAGCCGCCGCAACGCGTCCTCCGGCTGGTCGTCGAGCAGGTCGACACACGCGTGCACCCACTGCGCGAGCGCGGCCGTGCGCGCCAGCCCCGCCGCCTCCACCCGGGACGCGGCCTGGTCGAGCCGCGCCACGGCGACGTTCCGGTCTCCCAGCGAGGCGGCGGCGAGCGCGGACAGCACGAGGTGCTCGGCCTCGCTGTTGCGCTGCCCCGCGGCCCGGGCCGAGGACAGGCCGTCCTCCGCGGCGGCGAGCGCCATCCGCGGCCGGTCGAGCAGCACGGCGGTGAGCGCGAGCTGGGCCAGTGCCGCGGGCAGCACCGCGTCGTCGGAGGCGAGCCGGGCCCTGCTCACCGCGGCGGCCGCCCGGTCGTGGGCCAGGCGCGGCGAGCCCAGCACCATGGCGGCCTCGCTCGCGCGGACGGCCGACAGCGCGTCCCTGGCGGCGGTGCCCTCCTCGACGACCCGGCGCAGCGCGGCACCCCCGGTTTCGCGGTCCCCGGCCAGCGCGGCGTGCATGCCCGAGCAGTAGGCGCTCATCAGCCGGACGGGTGGCGTGTCCGGAGCCGCCGCGGCCACGGTCTGCCATTCGTCGGGCGTGGCTTCCGGCAGGTGCCCGGCCGCCCGGCGGGCCTCCTCCGCGAGCAGCAACGCCACCGCGGCTTCGGCCGGGGGCAGGTGCTCGGCGGCCAGCGACAGGTCGTGCCGGGCGAGCGCAGGCACCCCGTCCCGCAGCTCGATCTCCCCGCGCAACGCCATGATCCGGCCCAGCCGCGGCCCGGTCGCGTGCTCGTGTGCCTGGCGCAGCAGCTCCCTCGCGGGGAACGGGGCACCCGCCGCCCAGTAGCGGCCGGCGGCGGCGATCAGCCGTTCCGCCTTCGCCTCGCCGGGTGGGGTCACCTCCGCCGCGCGCCGCACCGCTTCGGCCGCCCGCTCGGGAGGTTCGGCGGCCGCGGCTTCGACCAGCTCTCCGGCGACCTCCGGGCCGGGCTCGCCTCCGGCACACGCGCGGTGCCAGATCCACTGCGTGCGGTGGCTCAGCGGATCGAGCGCCGCGGCCAGCGCGCGGTGCGCGGCCCGCCGCTCGTCCTCGCTCGCTCCGGCGTACACGGTCGCCCCGACGACCGGGCTCGCCGGGCGCACCTCGTCCCCGCTGACCCGGACGAACTCCGAGCGCAGGCATCCGGCCAGCCCGTCCTCCCCGCACCGGGCGAGCACGCCCAGGTCGAGCACGGTGTCGCAGCAGACGATCAGCGCGAGCCGGCGTGCCTCCGGTGACAGCGCGGCGAGTTCCGCGGTCAGCCGTGCCCGCTGCCGTCCCCGCACCGGCAGCACGCGGGGCAGCGGCTGCCGCGCCGCGAGCTGGGCGGGGGTCAGCGCTCCCGCCAGCTCCAGCAGGTCCGCGGGCACGCCGCCCGTGGCGGCGAACAAGGCGGCACGCACCGTCGGATCCGCCACCCCGGACAGCAGCCGGTCACCGTCCTCAGCGGACAGCGGGGGCAGCGGCACCTCCGGCAGCCCCTCGAACGGCTCGTGCCTGCCCGGTGCCACCGCGAACACGAACCCGGTCCGCGGGCAGCGCCGCACGGCGCGGAGGAGGTTCTCGCGGCAGGCGGCGGGAAGGCGGTGCGCGTCGTCGGCCAGCACCAGTGCGCCAGGCTCCGGGCAGCCGGGCGGCTCCGTCTCGTCGACGTGGAGAACCCGCAGGTCAGCGGCTTCTTCGGCGACGGTGGCGAGCAACGCTGTCTTGCCCGTGCCCCTCGATCCACTGAGGACGAGCGCGCCGCCCCGCCCCGACCGCACCGCCGCGGTCAGCTCGGCCAGCGCGGCGCGTGCGGCGTCCCGGCCGTGCAGCGGAGCAGCCATCGCACCCCCACCCGGTGGTGAAAATCGTTCCCGAACACATGACACCGCACGGTGAACCCCTTGCGCAAGGAGAGGCTGGGCACACCGGCGGATACACCGATGCGAGGGGACGCGGGCGCTGTCACCGTGATCTTCCCCGTACTGAAGGAGGAACAACAGTGCGACGAAGCGCGAAAGCCTGGTCGAGCCTCGTCTTCGCCTGCGCGATGGCGGTCGGCACGCTCGCCGCGAACCCCGCCGAGGCGAGCCCGTACCAGCACGGTCCCGACCCGACGGAGTCGAGCATCGAAGCCACCACCGGCCCGTACCAGGTCTCGCGGACCACGGTGTCTTCGCTGTCGGTCTCCGGTTTCGGTGGCGGCACGATCTACTACCCCACGACGACCAGCGAAGGCACCTTCGCCGCAGTCGCGATCGCCCCCGGCTACACCGCCGACCAGAGCAGCATCTCCTGGATCGGCCCACGTCTGGCCTCGCAGGGGTTCGTGGTGTTCACCATCGACACCCTGACCCGGTACGACCAGCCCGCGAGCCGCGGTGACCAGCTGCTCGCGGCACTGGACTACCTGACCGGCCGCAGCTCCGTGCGCACCCGCATCGACGCCTCCCGGCTGGGCGTGGCCGGGCACTCGATGGGCGGCGGCGGCACGCTGGAGGCGGCGAAGGACCGGCCGAGCCTGCAGGCCGCGGTCCCGCTCGCGCCGTGGGACCTGAACAAGGACTTCTCGTCCGTCACCGTGCCGACGTTCATCATCGGCGGGCAGAGCGACACCGTGGCCCCGGTGTCCACGCACTCCGAGCGGTTCTACTCCTCGCTGCCGTCCACTTCGGACAAGGCGTACATGGAGCTGCGGGGCGCCAGCCACTTCTTCCCGAACACGCCCAACACGACGATGGCCAAGTACATGATCTCGTGGTTCAAGCGGTTCCTCGACGACGACACCCGCTACGACCAGTTCCTGTGCCCGGCCCCGGACGACGCGGCGATCTCGCAGTACCTCGACACCTGCCCCTACTGACGGGCTTCAGGCCCCGCTGCCGACCCGGGCCACCCTGGTCGGCAGCGGGGCCACCGCCATCGGGGTGGACAGCACGGCGCCGTCGAGCTCGCCCGGCGCGTCCAGGCCGACCCGAGCCGTGGTGACGACGAGGTGCTCGCCGGTCAGGCACACGCTCGCCGGCTGGCGGGCGGGCACCGGCAGCACCCGGTCGAGCGTGCCGTCCGGGGCGAAGCGCCGCACCTCCCCGGCGCCCCAGATCGCCGACCACAGGAAGCCCTCGGCGTCCACGGTCATGCCGTCCGGGCTGCCGCCGGCCACGGTCGCGAACTTCTCCCGCTCCCCCGGCTCACCCGTGGCCGCGTCCACGGTGTACCGGAAGATCACGCCCTCGGCGCTGTCGGCCAGGTACACCGTCGTGCCGTCGGCGTCGAACGCCGGGCCGTTGGGCACCGTGAGGCCGGTGATCACCGCCGTCACCGAACCGCCGGGGTCCACCCGGTACACCGAGCCCGCGCCCGGCGTGGCGTCGTAGGCCATCGAACCGGCCCAGAACCGCCCCGCGGGATCGGCGACGGCGTCGTTCATCCGCATCGCCGGGGCCTTCTCCGGCCGGGCCAGCCACCGCACGGACCCGCCGAGCACCGCGATGCCCGTGCCCGCCGCGGCGAGCCAGCCGCCACCCGCGAGCGGCGCGACGGCGCCCAGCGGTTCGGCAAGCTTGAGGAGTTCGCGGGGTGGCGCGCCTTCGGGCAGTTCGAGCAGCCTGCCCCGCAGGATGTCGACCATGACTAGGCGGCCGTCCACCAGCCGCAGCCCTTCGCCCAGCTCGAACCGCTCACCCGGCCACGCCGTCCAGTCCGGCGTCATCGCAGCGCCGCTCCTTCCTCCACGCCCAGCAAGCCCAGCTCCGCCCGCGTCGGCAGGCCTTCCCAGTCGCCGGACGTGGCGACGGCGAACGCGCCACACGCGTTGCCCCGCGCCAGGCGCTCGGGCACGCTCAGCCCGTCCAGCAGCCCGGAGAGGTAGCCGCTGGTGAAGGCGTCGCCCGCGCCGACGGAGTCGACCACGGGCACGCGCTGCCCCGGCGCCTGCCACGTGCCGTCCACTGTGGACGCGGACGCACCGTCCGCGCCCTGTTTCGTCACGACCTCGCGGACGCCCGCGGCCAGCAGGGCTTCGGTACCGCCGACGAGGGCCAGCTCGTCCGCCGACCCGATCACGACGTGGGCCCGGCGGGCCAGCGGCGTCAGCACCTCCGCCGCCGCCTCGGCCGACCAAAGCCGGGAGCGGTAGTTGACGTCGAACGAGACGGGAACCTCGCTGTCCAGCACGGCCTCCGCCGCCGCGCGCGGACCCTCACCCAGCGCCGGCGTGATCCCGGTCAGGTGGACCAGCGTGGCCCCCGTCAGCGCGGGCAGGACGTCGGCGGCGGTGAGCGTGGAAGCGGCCGAGCCGTCGCGGTAGTACAGCACGCGCGTGACGTCCGGCAGCCGCTGCTCGAACAGGATCAGCCCCGTCGGACCGGGACCACGTTCCACAGTGGACACTTCCACGCCTTCGGCGCGCAGGGTGCGCAGGACGAGTTCACCCGCCTCGTCCTCGCCGACGCGGCTCACCCACCGCGTCCGGTGCCCCAGCCGCGACAGTCCGATCGCGACGTTCGACTCGGCCCCGGCGATGGACGTGCGGAACGACGTGCCCAGCCGCAGCAGTCCTTCCCCGCGGAGGGCCACCATCGTCTCCCCCACGGTCACGACCGTCATCGCGTCCCCACGGCCGCCAGGAACTCCTCGGCCCGCGTGCGCAACGCGCCGAGGTCACCGCCGTGCGGCGCGTCCCCGCTCAGCGGGCTGCCCACACCCACCGCCAGCGCGCCCGCCGCGAGGTACCGCGGCACGTCGGCGAGCGCGACGCCGCCCACGGGCACGAGCCCGAGACCGGGGAACGGGTCACCGAGGGCCTTGACGTAGCGGGGACCGAGCGCGTCCGCGGGGAACAGCTTCACCGCCGTGGCACCCGCCCGCGCGGCGGCGAGCACCTCGCTGGGCGTCATCGCGCCCGCGAGCACGGGCAGGCCCAGCTCCAGCGCGGCTGTGACGCCCTCGCCGAGCGCGGGTGTCACGGCGAACTCCGCCCCGGCGTCACGCGCGTTCTTCGCGTCCTCCGCCGTCAGCACCGTGCCCGCGCCGATGTGCGCCCGTCCGCCCAGCGAGGCCGTGATCCGGCCCAGCACGCCGAGCGCGTCGGCCGAGGTCAGCGACACCTCCAGCAGCGAGACCCCGGCGTCGACGAGCACCTCCGCGGTGCGCACCGAGGCGTCGGCGTCCCGGCCGCGGATGATCGCCATCAGCCGGTGGTGTGCCAGCAGTTCCTTGAAGTCCATGTCCGTCCTCACCATTCCGCGAACGAGCCGTCGTCGTGCCGCCACACCGGTGGCCGCCACCGGTGCCCCTTGCGGTCGGCCTCGCGCACGGCGTCCTCGTCGATCTCCACGCCCAGCCCCGGCGACTCCCAGCGGCGGATCACCCCGTCCGGGAAGGCCAGCGGCTCGCGGTCGAGCACGTAGTCGAGCACCTCCGCGCCGACGTTGTAGTGGATGCCGATGCTCTGTTCCTGGATGAGGAAGTTGGGCGTCGAGAACGCCACCTGCAGGCTCGCCGCGAGCGACAGCGGGCCCAGCGGGCAGTGCGGGGCCAGCAGCGCGTCGAACGTCTCGGCCAGGGAGGCGATCCGGCGCACCTCCGAGATGCCGCCCGCGTGGGACAGGTCCGGTTGCGCCACCGCGATCCCCGCCTGCAGCACCGGCAGGAACTCGGCACGCGAGTACAGCCGCTCCCCGCACGCCACGGGCACCGTGGTGGCCGACACGACGTCACCGAGGCGGTGGCTGTACTCGGGCAGCACCGGCTCCTCGACGAACAGCGGGTGCAGCGGCGCCAGCTCCGGGATCACCCGCCGCGCGGCGGCCACCCCGAACCGGCCGTGGAAGTCGACCGCCACGTCACGGGAGTCGCCGAGCACCTCGCGCACGGCCGCCACCCTGCTGACCATCTCGGCCACCTCGGCACGGCCGGGCATCCGGTTCACCCGGCCGGCCGCGTTCATCTTCACCGCGGTCAGCCCGGCCGCGACCTGCGCGGCGGCGGCTTCGGCGACCTCGGCGGGCTCGTCCCCGCCGATCCAGCCGTAGACCCGGACCTCGTCGCGCACCGCGCCGCCCAGCAGCTGGTGCACCGGCACGCCGAGCGAGCGGCCGAGGATGTCCCACAGCGCCTGGTCCAGCCCGGCCACGGCGCTCGACAACACCGGCCCGCCGCGGTAGAAGGCGGCCTTGGTCATCAGCTGCCACAGGTCCTCGACGCGGCGCGGATCGCGGCCGAGCAGCAGGTCCGCCAGCTCGTCGACGGCGGCGCGGACCGTCTCGGCCCGCCCCTCCACCACGGGTTCACCCCAGCCGACGAGCCCGTCGTCGGTGGCCACCCGGCAGAACAGCCACCGCGGCGGCACCAGGAACGTCTCGACGGAAATGATCTTCACGCGTCGTCTTTCTCTTTCCTGTCGCCGAGTATCCCGGCGACGTCGTGGGCGGCCTTCTCCAGCAGGGCGGTCACCGCCGCCGAGGCGGCCTCCGGATCGCCCCGGCGCACGGCCTCGACGACGACCGCGTGGCTGGGCACCGGGTCGTCGTCGCTGAACTCGTGCACGATCCCGTCCCGCAGGCGCAGCGCGGGCTCGATGAACACGTCCATCCTGGCGAGCATTTCGTTGTGGGTGGCCCACAGCAGCGCGCGGTGCCAGCGGATGTCGGCCAGCACCTCGTTCAGCGGGTTGTTCGCCCGCTTCATCTCGTCGAGTGCGGCGTCGAGTTCGGCGAGGTCGCGCTCGTCGCGCCGCCGCGCGGCCATGGCGGCGGCCGCGGGCTCGACCACCGCTCGCACTTCGGCGAGGTCACGCAGGACGCCCAGGGTGTCCCCCGCTTCGCTGCGCCACCGGATCACGTCGCTGTCCAGCAGGTTCCAGTGCTCGCGGCCGCGCACGTACGTGCCCCGCTTCTGGCGGGCCTCGACGAGCCCCTTCGCGGCGAGCACCTTCAGCGCCTCACGCAACGCGGTCATGCTGACGTCCAGCTCGCGGCCGAGCTCGGCGAGGTCGAGGACGTGCCCCTCGGCGTAGTGCCCCGACACGATCCGGCCGCCGAGCGCCGCCACCGTCTGCCCGTGCACCCCGCGGCCGCTGTAGCCCGCCATTCGCTGTTCCTCCCGTTCGCGTTCGCCGTCACGACGAATCCTTGACGACGCTCCAGCCGCCGTCGACGGTCAGCTCGGCTCCCGTGACGAACGAGGCGTCGTCCCCGGCGAGGAACGCGATGGCCGCCGCGACCTCCTCGGGCGTGCCCAACCTTTTCACGGCCGTCGCCTCCGCACTGCGCCGCCGGTCGGCCTCCCCGATCCCGTTCCAGGCCTCGGTGAGCACGGGCCCCGGCAGCACCGCGTTGACCCGCAGCACGGTGCCGTACTCCACGGCGAGCTGCCGCGCGAGCCCGGTGAGCGCGGCCTTGGTCGCCGCGTACGCGGGGCGTCCGGGCAGGCCGAAGTGGGCGTGCACCGACGAGGTGAGCACCACCGCGCCGCGGCCGTGCCGCGACAGGTCGGGCAGGCAGGTGCGGAAGCCCAGGAACGTGCCGGTGAGGTTCACCGACAGCTGCCGCTCCCACGACGCCAGGCTCGTCTCGTGCGCGGGCAGCACGTCGACGGTGTAGGCGTTGCTGACCAGCACGTCGACCGGCCCCAGCTCGGCCCGGCACTGGGCCACCGCCGTGGCCCAGGCGTCCTCCGAGCTGACGTCGCAGCGCACGGGAAGCGCTTTCCCGCCGGCTTCGTCGATTCGTCGGGCGACCGCTTCGACGCCGTCCTCGATGTCGAACAGCGCGACCGCCGCCCCCTCGGCGGCCAGCCGGACGGCGGTGGCCGCCCCGATGCCCCGGGCGGCGCCGGTCACCACCGCGACGCGTCCCTTCACCCTTCCCCCTCTCCCGCGGTCACCTCGCAGTCGATCGTCAACGTCATCCGCTCCCCCGGCGCGAGCGTCGTCAACGGCCCGAGCACCTCGCACTCGACGATCCGCGCGGGCGGGTCGAGGTCGCCGAGACCGGCCAGCGGCGCGGGAAGCGGATGCTCCATCCACACCTCCACGCGCGAGCCGGAGTCCGGGTACGCGGCCGCCGGGTCCACCGCGAACGACTGGGTCAGTGTGCTCCCGTTCCCGGTGTGCGACCAGCGCCCGGTCGCGGCGGGGAAGCCGAGCTTGCCCACGACGTCCTGGTGCGGCACGTGCACGCCGCCCGCGGTCGGCCGCCACCGCGGGAAGCCCGTGCCCGCCAGCAGTTCAGTGACCTCCGGCGGCCCCGCGACGTCCGTGCCGCCGGCCCCGTCCGCGGCCAGCTGCGTGACGTTCCACAGCGCCCAGCGCACCGTGCGGGCGCTGGTGTTGGTGCCGGTGAGCGTGAGCCGGTAGCCGCATCGCCCTCGGGCCAGCTCGAACCGCCTGCTCAGCCGCAGCCCGGTGCGCGGGTCGTCACCGCTGGTCAGGGTGACGACATCCGTGTCGGCGCCGTTGTGAACCTCAGCGGTGTACGCGCCCGAGTCGAGCACCGGATCCGGCGGACCCGCCCACTGGTCCTCCCGCTCCCAGCCCTGCGGCGCGGGCCACGTCTTGTCGCCGCCGTAGTTGACCCAGTCACCGAGGGTGCCGCCGTGCGGCCGGTGCTCCCGCCGGAGCACCAGGTCATCCGTGAGCAACTCCTCGTTGCGCCACAACAGCTCCCCGGAGTCCGGAGTGGACAGTGAGAGCAGCCGCCCGCCGAGCGCGGGCACCAGGCCGAGGCGCAGCAGCCCGTTGTCGAGCCACAGCGCCCCGTCCCCGTACTCGATCACGCCAGCTCCGGTGAGGGCAGCAGGACCACCTTGCCCTGGCTCGCGCCCGCGGCCAGCTCGTACGCCTTCGCGGCGTCCTCCAGCGGGAACCGGTCGCTCACCACGCGCTCCGGGCGCAGGCCCCACCGCGCGAGGTTCACCGCCAGCTCCGTCATCGCCGTCAGGGACGTGACCCACGAGGCGTAGAGCGTCAACTGCTTGTGCAGCAACGCGTCCGAGACCTCGGTCTCGAGCGTGCCGCCCTCGCCCACCAGCGAGACCCGGCCCCACTCCGCCGCACCGGCGATCGCGGTGGCGCGGCCCGCACGGGAACCCGAGCAGTCGATCGCGGTGGCAGAGACCGGCGCGATCTCGTCGTCCGGGGTCAGCACCTCGTCGAAGACGCCCAGCCCCGAGGCCCACTCGCGCCGCTGCTCCGAGGGCTCGACGCCGACCACCCGGCGCGCGCCCATGCCCCTGCCGATCATCCCCGCGGCGAGCCCGACCGGGCCGAGCCCCACGACCAGCAGGTCCCCGTCGCCGTTCACGCCGATGCGCCGCAGTCCCTCGTACGCCGTGCCGAACCCGCACGCGATCAACGCTCCGTCCACATACGACAGCTCGTCGGGCAGCGGGACGCACGTCGACTCCTCGGCGAGCACGTAGTGCGCGTGCCCGCCGTCGCGCTGCCAGCCGTAGGCCTTCCGCTCGGGCGCGGTGCAGCTGATGAAGTACCCGCGTCGGCAGTTGTCACACAGCCCGCAGCCCGCGATGTGGTAGACGATCACCCGGTCGTCCACCCCGAACCGCCGCACACCCGGCCCCGCCGCGACGATCCGGCCGGATGGCTCGTGCCCGGCGACGACCCCGCGGTAGGCGGGCCCGTCGACCCCGCGGTGTCCCTTGTGGCCGTGGTAGATGTAGCCGATGTCGGACCCGCAGATGCCCGACGCGCCCACCTCCACGAGCACCTGGCCCGGCCCCGGCTCGGGCACCGGCAGGTCACGCAGCACCGCCGTCGAATCGCCCGGCAGGTACACCCCGGACATCGTCCGTTCCTCGTTCATCAACTCTCCCTCGTCGCGCGGGCCCGTTTGGTGATGATCACGTTCACCAGCACGGCCACCACGATGATCACGCCGCGCACCACGTTCTGCAGGAACGAGTTCACCCCCAGCAGCACGAGGCCGTTGCTGATGACGGTGATGAACACGACGCCCAGCAGCGTGCCGAGCATCGAGCCGCGCCCGCCCGCGAGCGCGGTGCCGCCGATGACGACCGCCGCGATGACGTCGAACTCCAGCCCCGACGCGGCACCGCCGTTGCCCGAGCCGAGCCGGGCGGCGAGCAGTACGCCGGTGATCGCCGAGAGCAGCCCGGTGGTGGCGAACAGCAGGATCCGGATCTTCGCCAGGTTGACGCCCGCCATCCTGGCGGCGGGCGCGTTGCCGCCGACCGCGTAGACCGAGCGGCCGTAGGCGGTGTAGCGGGCGACGTAGGCGAAGACGAAGAACAGCACGACCATCACGACGGCCGGGGTGGGGATGCCGAGGACCGTGCCGCCGAGGACGGTGAAGAAGCCGCTGTCGGGCAGCACCACCGGCAGCGCGTCGGTGAGGTACAGCCCCAGGCCGCCCAGCGCGCTCCACACGCCGAGGGTCGCGATGAACGAGGGCACGTCGAAGCGGGCCCGCAGCCAGCCGGCGAGCGCGCCCCACGCGATACCGGCGACGAGCGTGACGAGCACCGCCGGGCCGATGCCCAGCCCCCACTCGGTCGCCGCCTTCGCGACGAGCACCGAGGAGAAGGCCACGGCGGGCCCGATGCTGATGTCGATCTCGCCCGCGATGATCACGAGCGTGACGCCCCAGGCGGCGATGCCGACGGTGGCGGCGTCCCGGAGCATGCCGAGCTGGTTGTCGAGGCTGAGGAACCCGGCGGCCGTGCTGCCGAGCACGACGTAGAGCACCACGATCGCGGCGAGCAGGCCGATCTCGTTCAGCGAGCGCCCGCCGAGGCGCCTGCCCACGCTGCCGCGACGCTGCTGGGGCGTGGAGTCGATAACGGTCATGGTCTTCCTTGCCTTGGTCAGGCCGCCATCGCGGCGGAGAGCACGGAATCGGTGGTCAGTTCGGCGCCGGTCAGCTCGCCGGCGACACGGCCGCCGCGCAACGCGAGCACCCGGTCGCAAACCAGGGGCAGCTCCTCCAGCTCGCCGGAGACGAACACGATCGCGGCCCCGGCGTCGGCCAGTTCCCGCACCAGGCGGTAGATCTCGGCCTTGGCCTGCACGTCGACGCCGCGGGTCGGCTCGTCGAGCAGCAGGATGCGGCTGCCCGCGTGCAGCCACCGGCCGATCACGGCCTTCTGCTGGTTGCCGCCGGAGAGGTTGACGATCGGCGTGTCCGCCGCGGCGGTGGCGATCGACAGCCGCCCGATGAGTTTCTCCGCCGCGCGCCGGACCCGGCCCGGCGCGATCGCCGGTCCACTCCGGACGGTGCGGAAGTCCGACAGGACGAGGTTCTCGTCCACCCCGAGCAGCGGCACGACGCCTTCGTCCTTGCGGTCCTCCGGGGTCATGCCCACGCCTAGGCGCTTCATCGCGGCCGCCGTGGGCCTGCCGATCTCACGGCCCTCCACGCTGATCGTGCCCGCTGCGGGCGGGTCGAACCCCGCGATCGCACGCAGCACCTCGGTTCGCCCGGAGCCCATGAGCCCGCCGAGACCGAGGATTTCGCCGGGGTGCACGTCGAAGGACACGTCGAGCACCTTCGGCGGCACGCGCAGCCCGCGCACGGACAGCAGCGGCACCCCGGACCGGTCGACCTCCCGCAGCGGCGGCCGTTCGACGGCGGCCGCCGTGTCGCCCAGCATCAGCGCGACGATGCGGCTCGTGTCGGCCTCCGCGACGTCCACGGTTTCGACGACGCGGCCGTCCCGCATCACCGTGGCGCTGTGGGCGATGCGCCGGATCTCCTCCAGCCGGTGGCTGACGTAGAGCACGGCGACGCCCTCGTCCGCGATGCGCGTGACCGTCTCCAGCACGACGTCGACCTCTTCGGCGGCGAGCGCGCTGGTGGGCTCGTCGAGGATCAGCAGGCGCGGCTGTTCACGGACGGCGCGGCAGATCTCGACCAGCTGCCGGTGCGCCAGCGGCAGCGAGCCGACGGTCGCTGCCGGGTCGATGGCCAGGCCCAGCCGCTCGAACACCGCGCGGGCACCGGCCCGCATGGCGCGGTAGTCGACCTTGCCGCCGCGCCGCGGCCAGCGGCCCAGGTACAGGTTCTCCGCGACGCTCAGCTCCGCCACGAGGCTCAGCTCCTGGTGGACCGTGCTGACGCGCAGCTCCGCCGCCCGGCGCACCCCGCCGTCACCGAGCCGCTCGCCCGCGACGGTGACGGTGCCCGCGTCCGGCCGCTCCACCCCGGACAGCACGCGGATCAACGTGGACTTGCCCGCGCCGTTGCGGCCGAGCAGCGCGCGGACCTCACCGGCGCGGATGGTCAGCGAGGCGTCGGTGAGCGCGCGGACGCCGGGATAGTGCTTGGTGACGCCGTCGACGACGATGACGTTGGCGGTCACGGACTTCTCCTTCGCTCGATCGTCTGCTGTGGACAGTGGCGGGTGGCTCACGGCACCCCGTCCGGGTGCGCGGTGAGCCAGGCGCCGCCCTGCTGCGGGCCCACGTACAACTCGATCGGCGCCGGCACGACCGTGTAGGTCTTCAGGTCCCCCCTGCGGACCTGGTCGGCGGCCCGCGCGGCGAGCTTGCCGACGGCGATGCCGGAGATGTCGACGACGGCCTTCAGTACGGTGCCCGCGGCGAGCGCCTGCGCGGCCTCGGTGGACATGTCGCTGCCGAACACGACGGTCTGCCCGGTCTTGCCACGGGCCTGCACCGCGCGGACGGCGCCCATCGTCGCGCCGCCCGCCTCGCCGTAGAAGGCGTCGACGTCGGGGTGCGCGGTGAGGATGCGCTCCGCCACGTCCACCGCGTCGTCGATCGTCGCGCCCTCCTGGTTGGCGACGATCGACGCGCCGGGCAGCTTGGCCTTCAGCGCCTGCTCGAAACCCTGGCGGCGCTGGATGCACACCTCGACGAACTCGCAGTTGACGACGGCGATCTTCGGCTCCGCCTTGCCGGCGGACCGGAAGTGCTCGGCGGCCTGGTCCCCGAGCAGCGCCCCGAAGCGGACCGGATCGCCCAGCACGTACGCGGACACGTACTTCCGCGCGCTGTCCTCGGCGATGCAGGTGTTGTAGCAGATGACGGGGATGCCGCTGGAGTGCGCGAGCTTGATCGCCGGCACCGACGCGGTCGCCGACGCGGGCGACAGGATGAGCGCGTCGACCTTCGCGGCGCTCACCTGGTCGACGAAGGTGCTCTCCTTCGACGCGTCGCCCTGCGCGTTGATCTGCAGCAGCTGCGGCACGTGCCCGAGCGCCTCGGCCTCCTGCTGCATCCCGGCGCGCACCCCGGCGTAGAACCCCTGCGCGTCCATGTAGACGACACCGAACCGGCCGTTCTCACCGACCTTGCCGCCGCACGCCGCGACGAGCCCGAGCAGCACCACGGCCGCCAGCGCCAGGCCCGCCCGGCCGAGACGCCCCGTTGCGCCCATATCTCTCCTCTGATCCACACCGACCTCGTGACGACGACCAGTCTGGAGCCCGGGCGGACCAGAGTCAAGATTAATTATTAATTAATGCGCTTCCGGGTTACCGGCTGCCGGAGAAGACCGGGTCGTGGCGGGTGCGGCGGCCTTCGATGCGCACCGGGCTCGCGGTCGGCGCGTAGCCCGCCGCGACGACGGTGTACTCGCCCGGCGGCAGGCCCTCGACGCGGTAGCGCCCCGCCTCGTCCGCGACCGCCGTGTGCCGGGCCGCGCCGTCCGGTCCCAGCACCTCGACGCGGGCGAACGGGACGGGCCCCGCCGGACCGGTCACCACACCCGAAAGCCGCACCTCCCGCTCGAACGCGAAGTCCGCGGTCACCGGGCCGTCCGCCACCCGCACCTGCCGCACCGCGGGCTCGCGGCCGGGCACCGAGGCCAGCACCAGGTACTCGCCCGGCTCGACGGGCAGCTCGAAACGCCCGTCCTCCCCCACCTCCGCGCGTTGAGAACGGTTGGTGCGCAAGGAGGTCAGCGTCACCGCGGCGGGTGCGCCGACCACCGTGCCGCGGACGACGGGACGCGGCGAAGCGGGCTTGCGGCGGCGGGCGGACATCACGACGTCGGCCAGCCCGACCAGCAGCGCCACCCCCACCAGCACGACCGAACCGACCAGCCCGTGCGCGGCCGAGGAGTGGTAGTCGCCGTGCGAGCGGGTCAGCTGCCCGAAGAACAGCGAGCCGCCGAGAGCGGTGCCGATCGCGGCACCCACGCGCTGCCCGGTCTGCAGCACGCCCGCCGCGGTCCCGCCCTCCGCGGGCGGCACCTCCTCCAGCGCGAGCGTCTGGTTGGGCGCGATCACGAAGCCACTGCCGAACCCGGCCACGAACAGCGGCCCGGCCAGCACGAGCGCGGCGTTCGCGCCGTCGTACTCCCCCACCAGCAGCGCCGTCGCGCCCAGGCCGAGCACGACCAGGACGATGCCCGACACGACCAGCGGACGGCCGAACCGGTGCACGATCCGGCCGCCGATCGCGGGCGAGATCGCCGAGCCGATCGCGAACGCCAGCAGCGAACACCCCGCCTCCAGCGGCGAATAGCCGAGGCCCTGCTGGAAGAACAACGTCATGACCAGGAAGATCCCGGTGAACCCGGCGAAGTAGACCATGCCGAGCAGCGCGCCCGCGGAGTAGCTGCGCACCGTCAGCAGCTTCAGGTTCACCAGCGGGTGCCTGCCCCGGGCGCCCAGCCGCCGTTCCCACAGCACGAACAGCACGAGCAGCGCGGCGCCCACACCCATCAGCCACCAACGAGGCGTCGACGTGGACTCCTCGGCCTCCACCAGCGGCAGCATCACCGAGACCACGGCGAGGCCGAGCAGCAGCGTGCCCAGCAGGTCGGGCGAGCGCCGGGGACCGCGGCGCTCGTCGTGCGGCAGCAGCCGCATCCCGAACGCGATCGCGAGCAGCCCGATCGGCAGGTTGACGTAGAAGACGTACCGCCAGCCCTGCTCCATCCCGATGCCCTGGATGAGCAGGCCGCCCAGCAGCGGGCCGACCGCGGTGGACAGCCCGACGGTCGCGCCGAACAGGCCGAACGCCTTGCCCCGCTCGCGCCCGGTGAACAGCTGCTGGATCATGCCGATGACCTGCGGGTTGAGCAGCCCGCCCGCGATGCCCTGGCACAGACGCGCGACCACGAGCCAGGTGGCGCCGGGCGCCGCCCCGCACAGAACGCTGGTGGCCACGAACAGCAGCAGCCCGAGCAGGAACATGCGCTTGCGGCCGTAGTCGTCCCCGAGCCGCCCGGCGGGGACGAGGGCCAGCCCGAACGTCAGCGCGTAGCCGGACACGACCCACGACACGTCGGCGGGGGTGGCACCGATGCCGTGCTCCATCGACGGGAGCGCGACGTTGACGATGCTCACGTCGAGCAGGGTCATGAACCCCGCGACCAGACAGATCCACAGCGCGCGCCAGCGCCGCGGGTCGGCGTTGCCCGTTGAAGTCACCACGTCATCCACAGTAGATTCGAGACCAGTAAGAATTTTCCCAAGCTAAGGATACCGGCGATGGCGGCGGCTGGCGGACCACGTGACCGGGTCGACATCCTCATGGACCAGGTACCCGGGCACAGCGAGGCGGAATCCACCGCGAAGGCGCTGGCACTCCGGCTGCGCCGGGTCGCGCACCGGCTGGAGACCGAACTGCGCCGCGAACTGGCCGCGTTCGGCATCGAGCTGTGGGAGCTGGAACTGCTGGCCACACTGAAGCGGGCGGGCCCGCCGTACCGCCTGTCCGCGGGTGCGCTGCTCGACAGCATGCGCGTCACGTCGGGCGGGGTGACCAAGCGCGTGGCGGGGCTGGAACGCCGGGGCTGGGTGCGGCGGGAGACCGATCCGGCCGACCGCAGGCAGATCCTGGTCGGCCTGACCGACACCGGCCTGCGGCGCGTCCGCGAGGTGCTCGGCACCAAGACCGGCACGGAGACGCGGCTGCTGTCGGCCCTGTCCCCCGCCACCCAGCAGCGGCTCAACGACGACCTGCGGCGTCTCCTGGTCTCACTGGAAGGCGCCGCGGACTGAGGCGGAGGAGGTGCCCGTGTCCCGTCAGGAACTCGCCCGTTTCCTGCGTGACCGGCGGGAGAAGCTGCGGCCGGCCGACCTCGGCCTGCCCGCGGGCACGCGGCGGCGCACGCCGGGCCTGCGCCGCGAGGAGGTCGCCGGCCTCGCCGCCGTGTCGGTCGACTACTACGTCCGGCTGGAGCAGGCGCGCGGGCCGCACCCGTCGGCCCGGGTCCTCGACGCCGTCGCCGGCGCGCTGCGACTGAGCCCGGCCGAGCGCGCCCACGTCTTCCGCCTCGCCGGTACCGATCCCGCGCCGCCGATCGGACCGGTGCGGACCGTGCGCCCGCACGTCGCCGGTCTGCTGACGCGGCTACCCGAAACGGGTGTCGTGGTCACCGACGCGACGTACACCGTGCTCGCCCGCAACCCGCTCGCCGACGCCCTGCTCGGCGACTTCGGGCCGCACCCCAACCTCGCGCGCCGCTACTTCCTGCAGGGTCAGCGCGCGGAACGGCCGGAAGGCGGCCCGTTCGGTCCGATCGCCGTGGCCCGGCTGCGGGCCGCGGCCGACCGCTACCCACGTGACGAGCCGCTCCGGCGCCTGCTGGCCGACCTGCGGGAACGCAGCGAGGAGTTCCGCGAGCTGTGGCGGACGCACCCGGTGCACGCGCCGGGGCACCGCCGCAAGACGCTCGCGCATCCTGACCTCGGCCGCGTGCGCGTGAACTGCGACGTGCTCGCCGTCCCCGAGGACGACCAGCAGATCGCCTTCGTCACCGCCGACCCCGGCACGCCCTCGGCACGCGCGCTGCGTCACCTGGTGCGGTCAGTCCGGCCCCACCACGGAGGTGATCTCCGTTAGGTTGGGCACTTCGGAAGCGACGACGGGAGCCGACACATGGGGCAGCCCTGGGAACCGGACGAACTGGGCAAGACCATCGCGGGTGTGGCCAGGGACCTGCTCGCCCAGCCGACGCTGCAGGACACGCTCGACCGCATCGTGCACCACGCGATCCGGGTCGTCGACGGGTGCGAGTTCGCGGGCATCCTCGCGATCCGCGGTGGCGAGGTCGAGTCGCTCGCCGCGACTGACGACGGGGTCGTCACCTCGGACCGGATCCAGGGCGAGCTGCGCGAGGGCCCGTGCTTCGACGCGGCGCGGCGGGTGAGCGAGATCTACCGCCTGCCCGACCTCGCCGCCGCACGCGACCGCTGGCCGCGCTACGTGCCGCGGGCGCTGGAGCTGGGCATCGGCGGGATGATGAGCTTCCTGCTCTACACCGACGACACGCGGGAGAACCTCGGGGCGCTCGACCTGTACTCCAGCGGGCCGGACGCGTTCACCCCGCGCTCCGAGCACACGGGCTGGCTGCTCGCCTCGCACGCCGCCGTGGCGTTCGCCGGTGCGCGCCGCCAGGGGCAGCTGCACGAGGCGATCACCACCCGCCAGGACATCGGCGAGGCGATCGGCATCCTGATGGAGCGGTACAAGATCACCCGCGACCAGGCGTTCGAGCTGCTGAAGAAGGCCTCCCAGGACCGCAACGTCAAGCTGCGCGAGCTGGCCCGCTCGGTCACTGAGACCGGCGAGGCCCCCCTCGGCTGAAGCCGGGTCAGACCCGGAACTCCGCGACCGTCCACGCCCGGGCCTGCTCGCTGATCGTCACCCCGAGCCCCGGCCGGTCCGACAGGTGCATGCGGCCGCCCGAGATCTCCAGGTGCTCGTCGAACAGCGGGTCGAGCCACTCGAAGTGCTCCACCCACGGCTCCCGCGGGTAGGCGGCCGCGAGGTGCACGTGGATCTCCATCGCGAAGTGCGGCGCCAGCTGCAGGTGCCGGGCGTCGGCCAGCGCCATCACCTTGAGGAACTGCGTGATCCCGCCGACGCGCGGGGCGTCGGGCTGCACGATGTCCGCTCCCCCTGCCCTGATCAGTTCGGCGTGTTCGCCCACTCCCGCGAGCATCTCTCCTGTCGCGATGGGCGTGTCGAACGCGGCCGTGAGCGCGGCATGGCCCTCGAAGTCGTAGGCGTCGAGCGGTTCCTCGATCCAGCCGAGCCCGAAGCGCTCCAGCGCCCGGCACATGCGCCGCGCGGCGGGCCGGTCCCACTGCTGGTTCGCGTCGACCATCAGCGTCACGTCGTCGCCGATCTTCTCGCGCACCGCCGCCACCCGCGCCAGGTCCACCGCCGGGTCCGGGTGCCCCACCTTGATCTTGATGCCGCCGATGCCGTTCGCGACCGACTCCGCGGCCCGCTCCAGCACCTCCTCGACCGGCGCGTGCAGGAACCCGCCCGAGGTGTTGTAGCAGCGCACGGATTCCCGGTGCGCACCGAGCAGTTTCCCCAGCGGCAGCCGCGCGCGCTTCGCCTTGAGGTCCCACAGCGCGATGTCGAACGCCGCGATCGCCTGCACCGACAGGCCGCTGCGGCCGACCGAGGCGCCCGCCCACACCAGCTTGTCCCAGAGCTTCGCGATGTCGTTGGGGTCCTCGCCGACCAGCACCGGCGCGAGCTCCCGCGCGTGCGCGAACTGCCCCGGTCCCCCGGCCCGCTTGGAGTAGCTGAAGCCCACGCCCTCCAGCCCGGCCTCGGTGGTGATCTCCGCGAACAACATCGCGACCTCGGTCATCGGCCGTTGCCGCCCGGTCAGCACTTTCGCGTCGCTGATCGGCACGGGCAGCGGGAGCGTGACGGACGAGACGCGCACCCCGGTGACGCGGTCGACGGTGACCATGCGGTTCCCCTTTCCGGCAGGTGGTGACCACTCCACCTTCCCGGATCCCGGCCCAGGGAAAAACCCTGACGTGCCCGGCCGCCGGTGCGCCTACGGTAGGGCGATCCGGACAGGGGAGGACACCGTGACCCACACCGAACCGGCCGTGCGGGCGAGAGCACTGGTGAAGACCTTCGGGAGCACGCGGGCCCTCGACGGCATCGACCTCGACGTCCCCGCCGGGCAGGTGCTGGGCCTGCTCGGCCCCAACGGCGCGGGCAAGACCACCGCCGTGCGGATACTGACGACCCTGCTGCGCCCGGATTCGGGCGAGGCGGAGGTCGCCGGGCACGACGTGCTCGCCGACCCCGACGCGGTCCGCCGGGCGATCGGGTTGTCCGGGCAGTACGCGGCGGTGGACGAGAACCTCACCGGCTTCGAAAACCTGTACATGGTGGGGCGTCTGTACGGCAGGCGACGGCCGGCGGCCCGCGCGCGAGCGCGTGAGCTGCTCTCGCGGTTCGGGCTCGAAGAGGCCGCCGACCGGCCCGCGAAGGGCTATTCCGGCGGGATGCGGCGGCGGCTCGACCTCGCGGGCGCGCTCGTCGGCGAGCCGTCGGTGGTCGTGCTCGACGAGCCGACCACGGGACTGGACCCCGGCGGCCGCCTCGACACCTGGCAGCTGGTCAGGGAACTGGTCGCCGACGGCACGACCGTGCTGCTCACCACGCAGTACCTGGAGGAGGCCGACCAGCTCGCGGACACCATCGTCGTGCTCGAGCGGGGCCGGGTGATCGCCCGTGGCACCGCGGACGAGCTCAAGGCGCAGACCGGCGGGGAGCGGCTGGAGCTGGTGCTTTCGTCGGCCGCCGACCTCGCGGTCGCGCTGCGGGTGCTGCGTGAGGTCGGCGCGGGCGAGCCGATCGGGGACGAGCGGGCGCGCCGGGCCGAGATCCTCGTCGACACCGGGCCGAAGGCGCTCGTCGAGGCCCTGCGGCGGCTCGACGCCGAACAGGTCGTGGTGCAGGACGTCGCGCTGCACCGGCCCACGCTCGACGACGTGTTCCTGTCCCTGACCGGGCACGCGGTGTCCGGCGAAGCGGAGGAGGCCCGGTGAACGCGCTGGTGAAGGGGCTTTCCGATGGTGGCGTGATCACGTGGCGGAACCTGCTGAACGTGCGCCGCAACCCGGACTGGCTGATGGCGGCGACACTGCAGCCGATCATGTTCGTGCTGCTGTTCGCCTACGTCTTCGGCGACGCCATCGGCGGCGACGCGGGTGGCGGCGCGTACCGCGAGTTCCTCATCGCGGGGATCTTCGCGCAGACCGTGGCGTTCAACTCGGCGTTCACCGTGATCGGGTTCGCCAACGACCTGCAGAAGGGCATCATCGACCGGTTCCGCTCACTGCCGATGTCCCGGCTCGCGGTGGTTTTCGGCCGCACCACCTCGGATCTCGTGGTGAGTGTCGTGGCGCTGCTGGTGATGTCGTTGTGCGGGCTGATCGTCGGCTGGCGGATCCGCGGCAGCGTGCTCGACGCGGTGTTCGCCTACCTGCTGATGCTGTTGTTCGCGTGGGCGCTGTCGTGGATCGGCGCGCTGATCGGGCTGGCGGCGCGCAGCGTCGAGGTGGCGCAGAGCGCGGGGCTGATCTGGATGTTCCCGCTGAGCTTCATCTCCTCGGCGTTCGTGCCGCTCGACAAGCTGCCGGGGGCGCTGGGCGTGTTCGCCGAGTGGAACCCGTTCACGGCGGTCGTCAACGCGACGCGCGAGTTGTTCGGCAACCGCTTCGGCACTCCCCCGGCGGGCTGGCCCGCCGAGCACGCGGCGTTGTACACGGTGCTGTGCTGCGTCGGGATCATCGTCGTGTTCGCCCCGCTGGCCACCGCCCGCTACCGGCGCGTGGCGAGCCGGTAGCGGGGCTGCGCGTCACGAGCGCCGTAGCACGCGGCCGGGGCGCTCTCCGGTGACTTCGCCGTCCCGCAAGGCGAAGCGGCCCCCGACGAGCACGTGGCTGGTGCCTGTGGCGTACGACAGCGGCGTCTCGTACGTGGCCGTGTCGATCACGGTCGCGGGGTCGAAGACCGTGAGGTCGGCGACCATGCCTTCCGCGATCGTGCCGCGGTCGGTCAGGCCGATCCGGCTCGCGGGCAGCGCGCTGCACTTGCGCACCGCCTCGCCGAGACCTACCACGCTGCGTTCCCGCGAGTACGAGCCGAGCGCGCGGGCGAACGTGCCGAAGTGCCGAGGGTGCGGGTGCCCGCCCTGCCCGGTGTCGAGCACCCAGCCGTCGCTGGCGATCGCGCTCAGCTCGTCGGCGAGCACGGTGTCCACATCGGACTCCGCCATCGCGTGGTTGACGATCCACACGTCCCCCGCGTGCTCCCGCAGGACGTCCAGCGCGGTGTCGGCGGCCGGACGGCCCTCGGCGGCGGCGATCTCGGCGAGCGAGGAACCGACCCACTTCCGGTAGGGCCCCGGCGGCAGCGCCGCGAGCACCGTCCCCTCGGGCAGCACGGTGCGGCCGATGCGCGCGTCCAGTTCCTCCCGGATGCGGGCACGGGTTTCGTCGTCACGCAGCCGGGACACGAGCGCGGGCAGGCCCCCGTCGAGCGCCCAGTCCGGCAGCCGGGAGCTGAGCCGGGTCGAGGAGGCGGCGTACGGGTACACGTCGCAGGCCACGTCGAGGCCTGCGGCGCGGGCCTGCCGGATCCGGTTCAGCGCCTCGCGCACCTTGCCGTGGTTGGCCGGCCCCATCGCCTTGAGGTGGGAGATCTGCAGGCGCACACCCGTACGGCGGGCGGTGTCGAGCGCTTCTTCCACAGCGTCGAGCAGGTGGTCACCTTCGTCGCGCATGTGCGTGCTGTACAGCAGTCCGGCCTGCGCCGCGGTCTCGGCGAGTGCGACGAGCTCCTGCGGCGGGGCGAACGAGCCGGGCGCGTAAATCAGCCCGCTGGAGAACCCGAACACGCCTTGCCGGGCCTGTTCGGCGAGCAGCTCGCACACGCGTGCCAGCTCGTCGGCGGTCAGTTCGCGCAGCTCGTTCCCGGCGACAGCGCTGCGCAACGCGGCGTGCCCGGCGAGCGCGGCGACGTTGATCGCCGGCTCACTTTCCTCGACAGCGGCGGCGAAACGGGCGAAGTCCGGCCACACCGTGGCGTCTCGCTCGGAGATCGTCGTCAGGCTCGCGTCCCCGCCCGGCACTCCGGGGAACGGGGAACTGCCGCAGTTCCCGGTGACGATCGTCGTGACGCCCTGGCGCAGGCACGCCTCCGCGACCGGCGCCTGCCGGATCGAGAAGTCCGCGTGCGAGTGCAGGTCCACGAACCCGGGCGCGAGCACCAGCCCCGCGCAGTCGACGGTTTCCCTTGCGCCCTCGGTGGTTTCCCCGACCAGCGCGATCCGGTCGCCGAGGACCCCGACGTCGGCGCGGCGCGGCGGGGCACCGGTCCCGTCGGCGACGGTGGCGCCACGCAGCAGTACGTCCAGCATTGCGGTCCCTTCTACAGCAGCACGGTGAGGATGGCCAGGTACAGCAGGGCCGCCGGGACCAGCACGAGCCAGCCGACGCCCAGGAGGGTCTTCAGCCGCGTGCTTTCGGCGAACCCGAGCACCGACATCATGTTGGCGTTGGGGAACGGCCCGTAGGTGTCCGCTTTGGACCCCCACAGGTACGTCACGGCCCAGGCGGCCGGCGTGAGCCCGATGCTCGCGCCGAGCGGGCCGAACACCTTGTTCAGCAACACGACGTGGGCCGCGGTCGCGCCGGGCACGCCGAGCCAGCCCAGCATCGCCACACCCGCGGCGAACGGCAGCGCGGGCATGTCGTGCAGCATCGGCCCGAACTTCTCCAGCAGCACGTCGTAGGGCTTGAGCTCGTTGACCATCGCGAAGAACGCCGCCAGCAGCCAGAACATCAGGAACGTCTCGAACAGCCTGCCCCCGCCCCGCACGAGCGCGGCCACGGTGTCGCGGACGCTCAGGCCACCCGCGGCGGCGGTCACCACGGCGAGCACGGGCAGCGCGACGAGCGGGAAACTGGTGCCGGACCCGCTGATCGTCGCGTACGCCACGGCGGCCACGAGCGCGACGGCGAACACGACGGTCGCGCGGCGGCCGTGGGGCGCGTCGGTGGTCTGGTCCACCAGCTCGGGCGGGTAGAAGTCGTCGCCACGCGCCGCCGACCTGCGCTGCACCCGCGGGACGACGAACAGCGACAACAGGATCGACAACACCGCGAGCGGGCCCGCGGCCACGAGCAGGTACGTGCCGTAGCCGACCTTCGCGGCGTCGAGGATGGCGATGTTGGACCCGGCGAACGGTGCGAGCGCCAGCCCCGAACAGCCGCCGAGGAACAGCATGCTCGCGGTGGCCGAACGCGTGAACCCGGCCCGTGCCACGACGGGGATGACGATGGGGGCGGCGATCGCGAGCGCACCGGCGAGCGTGCCGAGCGCGAACACGAGCACCAGGCTCGCCGCCATCACGCCCAGCTGCAGCCCGATCCGGCTGTTGCCCCGCACCAGCCGCAGCACGCCCCGCACGAGCACGTCCGCCGCGCCGGTCACGCGCAGCACCTCGCCGAGCGCGCCGCCCAGCACGACGATCACGCCGATGAGGGTCACGGTGTCGCCGAGCGACTTGCCGAGCAGGTCGCCGACCGCGGCGGGCGCGCGGTGGTCCAGCAGGATCCCGGACAACAGCGCGCACGCCGTCGCCAGCAGGAGGTGCATCCCCGACAGCGACAGCACCGCATACAGCACCACGGGCAGCAGGCCCCAGACGGTCGGCGCGTGCACGAAGATCCCGAGCACCAGGCTGGCGGCGAGCCCGGCGACGGCGATCGCGTAGCGCGCGACGTTCGCCGGGGCGAACCGTCGCGGCGGGGCGGGTGGTGCGCTTGCCTCGGCCGTGGCGGTCATGCCCGCTCCAGCCGTGCGAGGTCCGGCGCGGCGAGCGAGACCAGGGCGTCCCGGTGCTCCCCGCCGCTTTCGGCGACGATCTCGGCCATCGACTGCTCCTTCCGGATGAGGGTGAACCGCGGCGTCCCGGTCGTGGCGGTGAACCCGTGGACCGCCGGGCGCGGCAGGCTGTTGTAGGACCAGGGTGTGGAGAAGTAGTACGCGCCGGTGTCGGGCAGCACGACGAAATCGCCGGGCACGAGCTCGGGCAGTTCGCGCCCGCGTGCGAGCATGTCGCCCGCGAAGCAGCACGGCCCGGCGACGTCCTGGACGACCATTGGCCCCTGCTTGCGCACCCCGTCCGGCCCGAACGCCTGGATCCGCAGCGGCCACGACTCGGGCATGAACACCGTGCGCGTCGCGACCTGCGCCCCGGCGTGCGTCACGGCGATCCGCCGCCCGCCGGCGTCCTTGACGTACTCCACGAGCGCGGCGGTGAACCCGTGCTTGGCGATCAGCGCCCGGCCGAACTCGGTGACCAGCGTGTAGTGGCCGTCGAACAACCCGGGCACGCGCTCACGCAGCAACGCGGCGTACTCGGCGAAGGTGGGGGTGGTCTCGTCGCTCGAGAAGTTGACCGGCAGCCCGCCGCCGATGTCGATCCCGGTCACCTGCTGCCGTCCGGCGGCCCGGTTGACCTCCTCGGCGAGCTCGTACACCACGCGCACGCCCTCGGCCATCAGCTCCAGCGGGCAGCCCTGCGAGCCGACGTGCACGTGGAGCCGGGTGAGCCACGGCCGCGCGGTGAACGCGGCCAGCACCCGCTCGCGGACGCCGGGATCCCGAAGCGGGACACCGAACTTCGAGTCGCGCGACGCCGTGCTCATCGCGCCGATCGAGCCCGCGCCGACCTGCGGGTTGATGCGCAGTCCCAGCGCGGACGCGCTCGGTGTGGTGGCGAGCAGCGCGTCGATCCGGTCCAGCTCGGCGAAGTTGTCGGCGTTGACGGCCGAGCCGAGCGACAGCGCGTGGGCGAGTTCCGCGCGGGTCTTGGCGGGCGAGTCGAACACGACGCGCCCGGGGTCGAAACCGGCGGCCGCGGCCTGCGCGTACTCCCCGGGGCTGGCCACCTCGCAGCCCATCCCGGCGTCCGCGAGCAGCCGCAGCACCGGCACGAGCGCCGCGGCCTTCGCGGCGAAGGTGTGCAGCACGGGCACCTGCTCGAAGGCCGCGAACAGGTCGCGGACGGAACCCAGCAGCCCCGGCACGTCGAGGAACCCGGCGACGGGCTGTCCCGGCCCGAGGACGTCCTGCTCGACCGCGGCCCGCACGACCCGGTCGAACCTCCCTGCGCTTTCCATGGCGACAAGAGTCGGTGAATCTTGCCTGAACGAGCGGTGATTGCTTGATACCGTCATTTTTCGTTGGAAGAGGAGTGGTTTATGCGGGATTCCGTCGACGAGCTCGATCTCGCGCTGATCAACGCCGTCCAGGTGACGCCCCGCGGTTCGTGGTCAAGATTGGGCAGGGCGCTGGGCATCGACGCGGCGACGGCGGCCCGGCGCTGGCAACGGTTGCACGAGGCGGGCCTGGCGTGGGTGACGTGCGTGCTCGGGCCGGCGCGGCACAGCGAGTTCTGCATGGCCTACGTGGAGATCGACTGCCTACCGGGGCGCCTCGACGAGGTCACCGCAGCACTCGCCGAACGCGACCGGATCGTCTACGTCCACCACCTGACCGGCGCGTACAACCTGCTCGCGGTGCTGGCCCGGCCCACTCCCGCCGCGGTCGCGGACTACGTGCGGGAGGCGATCGAGCCGCTGCCCGCGCGGGGGTACCGGTGCGAGGTGCGCACGGTCGGCTACAGCGAGGCGAGCCGGTGGCGGTTGCGCAGCCTCGACGCGGCACAGCGGACGGCGCTCGAAGCGGAGCAGGACGCGGTCCGTGCGCCACGCGGCGGCAAGGTCGACGGGACCGACCAGCGGCTGTACCGGCTGCTGCACGAGGACGGGCGGATGCCCTACACCGAGCTGGCCGAGCGGGCGGAGATCAGCGAGCCGACCGCGCGGCGCCGGGTGAACCGGCTGCTCGCCGGACGGCAGTTGCGGCTGCGGTGCGAGGTCGCGCAGTCGATCTCGGGCACGCCCGTGACGGCGTTCCTGTGGGCGAGCGTGCCTCCGTCGGGCCTCGACGCCGCCGGGCGGGCGCTCGCCGCGCTCCCCCAGGTGCGGTTGTGTTGCGCGCTCACCGGGTCGCGGAACCTGCTGCTGATGGCGTGGCTGCGCTCGCTCGACGAACTGCCGGCGCTGGAGGCGGCGGTGCAGGGCCGCATCGGGGAGCTGACGGTGGTGGACCGGGCGGTGTGCCTGCGCACGGTCAAGCAGATGGGACGGTTGCTCGACGGCGAGGGCCGCAGCGTCCGGCTGGTACCGCCGAGCCCGGAGCTGTTCCAGGCGTCCTGAGGATCGCGAATTCTGTCGCCTGTGGACGGTGGCGCCTCGACGGCGGCTTTCTGGCGCGGGTCCGCCGCGGCACGGTGGCTTCCGCGGCCGACCGCGCTCGGCCGCCGCACGCCTCAGGGCGCGACATCCCGCCACCTCGTCTCGGCAACCCGACTTCCGCCGCCCCACCTCGGCCGCCAAGCCGCCTCAGGGTGCGAAGGCCCGCCGCACCGTCGCGGCGAGTGCCTGCTTCCGTCGCGTGTGGACGGACTCGTCCTCCTGGCGCCCCGCCGCGATCGTGATGCTCGCCGGGGACCACGTCATCGCCAGCGCGATCACCATCGAGTGCAGGTCCAGCGGGGTCAGGTCCGCCGCGATCCGGCCGTCGCGCTGCGCCTGCGCGATCACCGCGAGCTTGTCGGCGTAGTGCCCCTCGACGTGGGCGAACAGGTCCCCCTCCGGCACCCGCTCCAGCCGCGCCCAGGTTGCCAGCCGGATCAGCTCCGGGTCCTCCAGGTAGGCGTCGTAGAGCCGCGTCGCGTAGCCCGGCAGGTCGTCGCCGGTGAGCGGGACGGAGTCCACGTTGCGCTCCACCCTGTCCCACAGCACGGTGTCGAACAGCTTCTCCTTGCTGCCGAAATACGCGTACAGCTGCGCCTTGTTGGCCCGCGCCGCCGCGGCGATCCGGTCCACCCTGGCCCCGGCGACGCCGTGTGCGGCGAACTCCGCGACGGCCGCGTCGAGCAGCCGCCGCCGGGTCGCTTCTCCGTCTCGCACCCGCCCATAGTAACCAACCGGTTTGTTTGACAGCGGCCACACCGAGGCCTACCTTCGAAGAAACCAACCAGTTTGTTTCTTAGGAGAGTCCATGCGTTCTGTGACCGGCTACGCCGCTCCCGCGGCGGGCGCCCCGCTGGCCCCGTGGCAGTTCGAGCGCCGCGACCTGCGGCCCGATGACGTCGCGGTCCGGGTGCGCTACGTCGGCGTGTGCCACACCGACCTGCACGCGGTCGAGGACTCGCCCGCCGCCGAGTTCCCGCTGGTGCCGGGGCACGAGTTCGTCGGCGAGGTGAGTGCCGTGGGTGCGGAGGTGACGCGTTTCGCGGTCGGCGACGCGGTGGCGGTGGGCAACATCGTGGATTCCTGCGGCAAGTGCGACTACTGCCTGGACGCGCAAGAGAACTACTGCGCCGAGTACCCGACCACGACCTACCTAGGCGTCGACCGGCGCGACGGGCTGCCCCAGCGCGGCGGCTACTCGAGTGAGTACGTGGTGACCGAGAAGTTCGTGTACGCCCTCCCGGAAGGGCTCGATCCCGCCGGCGCCGCGCCGTTGATGTGCGCCGGGGTGACGACGTGGGAACCGCTGCGCCGGTGGCAGGTCGGCCCCGGGATGAAGGTCGGCGTGGTGGGCCTCGGCGGGCTGGGGCACCTGGCGGTGAAGTTCGCGAAGGCGCTCGGCGCGGAGGTCACCGTGTTCACGACGTCACCGGGCAAGGAAGCCCCGGCCCGCGCGCTCGGCGCGGACGACGTGGTGGTGTCCACGGATCCCGCGGCGATGGCGGATCGCCTGGAGCGCTTCGACTTCCTCCTGAACACGGTCTCGGCCAAGCACGACCCGTCACCGTACCTGCGTGCGCTGCGGGGCGGCGGGACGTTGTGCATGCTCGGCATCCCGGACCGGTACGAGCCGGACGCGCTGGCGCTGCTCATCGGCGCGAAGAACCTGGCGGCGTCGGGCAGTGGCGGCGCCCGGAGGACGCGGGAAATGCTGGAGTTCTGCGCGGCGCACGGCATCACCGCGGACGTCGAGGTGCTGCCCGCGGCCGAGGTCAACACCGCACTGGACCGCCTGGCCCGCAACGACGTGCGCTACCGCTTCGTGTTGTCGATGGACTGAACCACCCGCTCACCAGCCCCGGATCCGTGGCCAAACCGCCCCACTGCCGGTGAGGTGGTACTCGTCGAACTGGGCGGCCGTCGCGCAGGCGTGGTTGGGCAGGATGCGGACCCGCGTGCCGACGGGCAGGTCCGGCAGCGCGGCGCCGCTGCCGGGCCGGACGGACAGGACGCCGTGCTCCTGGCTCGCGCCGGTCATCAGCAGGTCCGGGTACGGCCTGCCGTCGAGGTCCGTCACGACGCCGTAGCCCTGGTCGACCGGCTGCGCCGCCGTGCCGCGGTCACGGGACAGCGCCATCCAGCCGCCGTCCGTGAGGATCCAGCCCTTGCCCGGGCGGTGGCCGATCACCGTCACCTCGACGGACAGCGCGATGTCGTCGAGCCCGCACACCCCGATTCCCGCCATGACGAGATCGAAGAACACGAAGTTGCCCGCGCGGACCTCGGTGACGCCGCTGAGGTCCGCCGCGAAGTGCGCAGTCGGTGTCGATCCGATGCTGACCACCGGCACCTCGTGCCCCGCCGCGCGCAGGTCCTCCGCCACGCGCACGGCCGCCTGCCGCTCGGCTTCGGCGTCGGCCGTCAGTGCGGCCGGCCCGTACGAGAAGTACGACTCCCCCGCGTGCGTCAGCACCCCGCGCAGGTTTCCGCCGAGCACCCCGGCGATCCGGGCCGCGGCGGGATCGCCGGGGAGGATGCCGCCGCGGTGCCCGTCGCAGTCGACTTCGATCAGGGCGGGCACCCCCGCCTCGGCGACGGCCGCCGCCTGCTCGACGCTGTCCAGCAGCACCACGAGGTCCACGCCACGCCGCCGCAGCGCGGTGACACGCTCCAGCTTCCCCGGCGCGATGCCGACGGCGTACACGATGTCGGTGAACCCGGCGTCCGCGAACGCCTCGGCCTCGGCGAGCGTCGACACGGTGATCGGCCCCGAGCCGCCGTCGAACAGCAGCCGGGCCACCTCCACGGACTTCGCGGTCTTCAGGTGCGGCCGCAAGGTGCCGCCCAGAGCCGCGAGACGGGTGCGCAGCCGGGCGATGTTCGCTTCGACTTTCGGCAGGTCCAGTGCCAGGAACGGGGTCGTCACCCGCTCAGCCTATACAACTCGTCCGAGATCCAGACGAACTGTCAGGGCCTCGGGTTCACACGCGTCCAGCGCCGCGTCCCGCCACGCCCACCGGCGGCCGCCGTGCAGCGGCGGCACGGCACGATCCCCTCGTCCCGCGTGTCGGCCAGCCACAGCGCGTCCCCCCAGAGCACGTGCGGGAACCGGGCCAGCCGTGCCTTGTGCAACGGCACACCGCACAGCGTCTGGTTCGTCCCCGGCAGCCACGCGTGCACGTCACCACGGGGCTGCCGCACACCGTCCTCGTCGGTCCACGAGCTTGAGCCCGCGGTGGCGGGCAGCGCTTTCTTCGCCATGGCCGCAGTTACCCCGCGGGAACCCCCAGGACACCCAGGCGAGTCCGCCGCCGCGCACTGCTAGGCCGATCGAGTTACGGTCGGAGCAGGTCAGGGGAAGGGAGGGCCGCACGGTGGTTCGGGGTGACCGGTCTCGCGTCCCGGACTGGGTCGAGCCCATGCTGGCCAAGCCGGACGGCGGGCGGCTGCGCGCGGGCTCCGGCTGGGCCTACGAGTACAAGCTCGACGGCTACCGCTGCTGCATGCGCGTCGCGGCCGACGGCACGACCGTGCTCACCAGCCGCAACGGCATCGACTTCACCGGCGAGTTCCCCACCCTCACCGGCGTGCTCGACCCCGGGCGGGCGCTGGTGCTCGACGGGGAGATCGTCGCGTGCGGCGAGGACGGCAAGGTCGACTTCGGGCTGCTGCAGGAACGGCGCGGGCGCTACCAGAAGTCCCGCACCGCCCGCCGGGAAGGGCCGTTCGAGGACGTGCGCGTGCGCTTCCTGGCCTTCGACCTGCTGCGACTCGACGGCAAGAGCCTGCTCGACGAGCCCTACGACCGCCGGCGCGCGCTGCTCGAGGAGCTGCCGATGCCCGAGCCGGACCTGGTGACGCTCGTGCCCGCCATCACCTTCGACGACCTGACCGCGCGAGGGCACACCCCGCAGGACGTCCTGCACCAGGCCGCCGGCGAAGGCTACGAGGGCCTCATCGCGAAGCTGCGCAGTTCCGTCTACGTGCCAGGCCGCCGCCCCGACTCGTGGCTCAAGCACCCGTTCATCCGGACGCAGGAGGTGGTCGTGTGCGGCTGGCGGCCGGGGCAGCGCGGGTTCACCGGTACCCTGGGCAGCCTCCTGCTCGGCGCGCACGACCCGGACACCGGCGACCTCGTCTACATCGGCGACGTCGGCACCGGGTTCAGCCAGCAGGAGCGGGCCGACCTGCAGGAACGACTGGAAGGGCTGGCACGCAGGACCCACCCGTTCGCGACCACCCCGCCCCGCGAGGACGTCGCGAAGGCCCGCTGGGTGGAGCCGGTGCTCGTCGGCGAAGTGCGGTACCGCCAGTTCACGCGCGGCGCGGGGCGGTTGCGGCACACTTCGTGGCGAGGCCTGCGACAGGACAAGGAGACCACCGAGGTGATCGCGCCCCGCAACACACCGGCTCCCGGGCCGGCTCCGGAGCCCGCGCCGAAGAAGATCACCGTGCAGGCGGGAAAGCGCAGGCTGACACTGTCCAACCTGGACAAGCCGATGTTCCCCGACGGGTTCACCAAGGGTGAGGTCGTCAACTACTACTCGCACATCGCCCCCGTGCTGCTCCCCCACCTCGCCGGCCGGCCGGTCACGTTCATCCGGTACCCCGACGGCGTGGGCGGCCAGCAGTTCTTCGAGAAGAACGCGCCGCAGGGGGCGCCGGACTGGCTGCGCACCGCGCTCCTGCCCAGCACCGGTTCCCGCGGCTCGGGTGGCACGATCTCCTACCCGCTGATCGACGACCTGCCCGCGCTGGTGTGGGCGGCCAACATGGCCGCACTGGAGCTGCACATTCCACAGTGGACCGTCGGGCCGGGGCCGAAGCGCCGTCCGCCGGACCGGCTCGTGTTCGACCTCGACCCCGGTGAGGGCACGACGATCGTCGAGTGCTGCCGGGTGGCGGAGCGGTTGTACGAGGTGCTGCGCGAGGACGGGCTGACCCCGTACGCGAAGACGTCCGGCTCGAAGGGGATGCAGGTGTACGCCGGGATCCGCACCCGGTCCGCCGACGCGCCGTCCGCCTACGCGAAGGCGGTCGCCGAGCGGTTCGCGCGCGAGACGCCCGAGCTGGTGACCGCGAAGATGGCGAAGTCGTTGCGCCCGGGCAAGGTGTTCATCGACTGGAGCCAGAACAACCCGGCGAAGACCACGGTGGCGCCGTATTCGCTGCGCGGCCGGGAACACCCCACGGCCTCCACGCCGGTTTCGTGGGACGAGGTCCGCGCCTGCCGCCGCGCCCAGGACCTCGTCTTCACCGCCGACGACGTGCTGGAACGGGTCGCGGAACTTGGTGACCTGTTCGCAGACATCGGCGAAACCCGCGCCCCGCTACCGAAACCCTGAGGCGATCCGGCGAAGTTCGGCGGTCAGCGCAGCTGGTAGCGCTTGAGCCTGCGGTACAGGGTGGCTCGCGAGATGCCGAGCCGCGCCGCGGTAGCCGCCCGGTCGCCACCGGTCTCGCGCAACGCGGCCAGCAGCACGCGGCGTTCGGCGGCCCGTACCTCGTCCAGCGCTTCGCGGACCGGCAGGTCGTGGACGTCGATCAGGGGCCCCGCCGCCCGGATACGGGCGGCGGCCAGGACCTGCCGCAGCTCGCGCACGTTCCCCGGCCAGTCGCTCGCCGCGAGTGCGGCAGCGGCACCGGGCGTGAGGGCCACGCCGTTTCCCAGCAAACTGGTACACAGCGCGGAAAACTCGCTCCGCCGCTCCCGCAGTGGCGGCACCGCCAGCACCACGGGGAAACCCTCATCGGCCCAGCGCCGCCCTCCCGGACCGTGCCGACGACACGGCAAGAAGCACCACCGATCAGCTCGGCGACCGCGACCCGCAACTCGGACGGCACATCGCCGATGTGCCCCAACAGCACGGGTTTCCGCCCGCGCAGCACCGCGTCGAGCGAACGCAGCCACCGCACCGGGTCCAGGTACGCGAGTGCGCCGTCGAACTCCGTGTACTCCCGCAACGCCATCCTGGCCTGGTACCGCTTGCCGCTGCCCCGCTCACCGGTGAGCAGGACCGGGTGGCCGCCCGCCAGCGCCCGCGACAGCTGCCGCCGGAAATCGCCCATCGGATCACCCGAAACCCAGGCAGGCTCACCGGAAGTGTCCGGCCGCAACGCGAGCACCGCCGCGAACTCCCCGCGTGGCTGGGGCACGGGTTCGACGTCGATCGTCACCGTCACCCCGGAGCTGAGCCGGACGCGGCCGCCACGAGACTCCTCGGCGAGGCGCCGCAGCAGTTCCTCGTCCGCCTCGTGCACGAGTGCACGCGCCCGCGTGCTCACCACGCACAACCGGCTGCTCACGCCGACCACCGGCCCGCGGTGCCGTCGCTGTGCGGCGGAGAACGCGTCGAAGAACTCGCGCTCCCCGTCCGTCCGGCTGGCCAGCAACTGCGCCTCGATGGACCGCCCGATCTCCGCGACGAGCGGCAGCAGTGCGGTGGTGGAGTACTCACGCAGGCAGTGCGCGCCCAGCGTGCCCACGTACCGCCTCGTGAACGGGTCACGGAGGATCACACCCGTCGTCGTGATGATCTCGGTGTCGGTGCGGAAGTGCTCGGTGCCGGAGATGATGAACGCCTGCTGGGTTTCGTGGGCGCAGCCGAGCCCGTTGGTGCCCATCAGCTCCTCCGCGAAACTCAGCCCCGGCCGCAGGTTCTGCCGGTGCACGCGCCCGGCCTCGGGGAAGTCGCCGACCACGACGGTGAGCAGCCGGCACGCCCGGTCGGCGAGGAAGCCCCACGAGCCGAGGTCGGCGATCTCGTCGGAAAGCCGGTCCATGATGGGCTGGGCGACGGCGGCGAGCCGGGTGCGAGGGCGGAAGTCGGCGTCGAAGACGTACTCGCGCGCCGCCGGGTCCACCCCGGCAAGCATCGAGCGGCGCCACGACGCGACCACCTCGGGCCGCACCTCGGGGTAGTCCGCGGGATCGACCGCGAACGGGTCGCGCGACAGCACGTCCAGCTTCGCCTCGCGGACCCGTGCCCACTCGGCCGACGTGCGCGGCACCGACGGCGCTGCCATCTACCCGACGTTACCGGCCGCGGCGACGCCGGAACGCCGGTTTCCGCCTGGCAAAAGGCTCAGGCCGCGACCGGTTTGCCCCGCAGGCCACGTGCCTTGGGCAGCACCTCGCGCGCGAACAGCTCCAGGCTGGCGTGCGCCTGGTCGTAGGGCATGCCGCCGAACGCCGGGGCCAGCGTCAGCTCGAAGTCACCGATCACGTCGCGGATCGCTTCGATCTGGCCGAGGATGCGCTCCGGGTTGCCCCACAAAGCGGTCGCGGCGTAGTCGTTCGCCGCCTTCTCCAGCCCGATCTCCCGGAAGTACGCCGCGTTGGCCGCATACCGTTCGTGGCCCTTGATGCCCGCGAAGTGCTCGCCCGCCATCTCGTAGTGCTCCACATTGGACATGAAGAACCGGTTGACGTACTCGAAGTGCCGCTCGCGCGCCAGTTCGTCGTCGGCGTGGCAGTACATGTTGACGTTCAAGGAGATGGGCGGCGCGGTCTCACCGTGCTCGGCCTCGTACAGCTCGCGGTAACGCGTGAACGTCGGCATCAGGTCGGGCACCGGCCGCACGATGAACGACATCAGGTGCGCCCGCAGTTTCGCCGCCATCACAACGGAATCCGGCGAACCCGCGACGCAGTACCGCCGGTCGAGGAACGACCCGCGCGGCCGGGGCCGCAGCTCGGCCCTCGGCTGCGGGTAGAACGGCCCGTCCCCCTCGATGAACCCGGTCTCCAGCGCCTCGAAGATCATCGGCGCGGCCTCGTCGAAGCGTTCGCGGGTCTCGTCGAGCGGGATGCGGAAGGGCACGTACTCGGTGCGTGACAGGCCGCGGCCGAAGCCCAGCAGCAACCGCCCGCCGGAGATCGTGTCGACCATCAGCGCCTTCTCCGCGACGCGCAGCGGGTCGTTCCACGGCAGGATCACCGCGGCGGTGCCGAGTTTGATCCGCGTCGTCCGCCCGGCGAGGTTCGCCAGCACGACGAAGTTGTCCGGGCAGGCGGAGTAGTCGGAGAAGTGGTGTTCGACGACCCACACCGCGTCGTAGCCGAGCCGGTCGGCCGCCACGGCGACGTCGAGTTCGCCGTCGTACATCTGCTGGTCGGTGAGGTCGGGGTGGAGCTTGCCGAAACCGAGGTTGATACCGATGCCGAGCACTACTGGTTCCTCCCTGCCGGAGACGGGATCACAGGCAGCCGGATGGCGCTGGGGTGGGGTGGGCCGAAGAAGACACGCTGGGTCGCGCGCACGAAGTCGGCCTCGGTGACCGCACCGGCGGGCTTGCCGCTGCCGGAGTTGCGGTCGAAGCACGGGAAGTTCGAACTGGCGATGTCGACGCGGATCCGGTGCCCCGCGCGGAAAACCAGGCTGGTGGCGCCGACGTCGATCACGTACTCGTGGACCTCGCCCGGCACGACGGGCCCCGGACTGTCCATTCCGGACCGATAGCGGGCGCGCACGACGCCATCGGCGACGTTGAGCGCCCGGCCGTCAGGGTGCACGTCGACGAGCTTGGCGGTGAAGTCGGTGTCCGCGGCGGAGGTCGAAGCGTGCAGCACGACCGTGAGTGGCCCGGTCACCTCGACGTCCTCGGTCAGCGCCGGGCTGGTGAAGCGGAGGATGTCCGTGCGCCCGTCGAGCGGCCTCTGGTCGCGTTGACCCGGCTGCCACGACAACCCGCCGTCCGGGCCGCCCGCCATCAGGATCGCGCCGCCGATCGTCGGCACCGGGTCGTGCGGGTCGTGGACGTACTCAGCCGAGCCCGCCTCGGGCAGCTCCCGGGAAAGCGTGCCTCCCGGGCCGAAGTACCAGGTCTGCCAGTCGGTGCGGGCCGGCGGCCACTCCTGTTCGGTGCGCCAGCCCGCGCCCATCACGTAGAGCCGCACCGGTGGCAGTGACGACGGCACCTCGTCGGCCTGTTCCCGCAGGAACCGCAGTTGCTGCTGTTCGAGCCCGATCGCCTGCGCACTGCCGCCGGGGTGGAGGACCTCGCCCGCGACACCGGACTGGTCGGCGTGGGACCACGGGCCGACGACCAGGTGCCCGCCCATCGCGGTGAAGTTGGCCAGCGTGCCGCGCAGGAACAGGTCGAACCAGCCGCCGACGTGCAGCGTCGGCAGGTCGCCCGGCGGGACGCGTAGCTGATGCCGTGCCAGTACGCCGGGTCGTCCTCGCGGTCGAGCCACGTGCGCCAGCTCGGCAGGAACTCGCTGATCCCGGGCCGGTCGGCGAGCGGGAGCGTGCGGTAGGCGGCGACGGGATCGGCCAGCAGCCGGCCGAGCGCGGGCGTGGGACCGCCGGCGAGCTGGGCCGCGGTGAGCAGGTGCCAGCCGACTGCCTGCCCGAGCTGGAAGGCGCCCTGCCGGTAGACCAGCCCGTCGCGGTAGTCGTCGGGTGTGACGGTGGGCGCGAGCGCGACGAGCCCGGGCGGCCGGTGCCCGCTCACCGCGAGCTGCGCCATGCCCAGGTAGGACATGCCGAACATCGCGATCCGGCCATCACACCACGGCTGCGCCACCAGCCACGCGAGCGTGTCGAGGCCGTCTGACGTCTCGTTCTCGAAGGTGCGCAGCTCCCCGTCCGACCGGCCGGTGCCGCGGCATTCCTGGACCAGCACGGAAAACCCGGCGTCCAACGCGGGCAGCACGGGCAGCGTGCGGGACATCGGTTCGGCGTAGGGCGTCCGGATGAGCAGCACCGGCCGCGCCCCGCCCGGAGCGCGGTGCAGCCGTCCCGCCAGACGCGCCCCGTCGCGCATCGGTACCCGGACCGACTCGACGACGTGGTTTTCGGTGCCCTCCAGCGTCCCGGTCATCCGGCTCCCTCCATCGGCCTGCCGGTTACGCTACGGACGCCGCGCCCCCGCCGGAGTCTCACTTCTGAGACCGGGACGCGGCGAGGGAGGACGGGAGATGACCGAGGCGCTGGTGCTGGGTGGTGGTGGGGTCGGCGGGATCGCCTGGCTCACCGGGCTGCTGACGGGGCTGGCCGAGGCGGGGCACGACGTCACCGGGGCCGACGTGCTCGTGGGCACGTCCGCGGGTTCCACCGTGGCGGCACAGCTCGGCAGCGGGCTGCCCCTGCCGCGGCTGTACGCGCGGCAGACCGAACCGGAGCTGCAGTCGGCCGAGATCATGGCCGAGGTGGACTTCGAGCGCTTCGGGCAGCAGATGGCGGAACTGCTCGGCGGCGCCACCGATCCCGCCGAAATCCGGCGCGCCATCGGGGGTTTCGCCCTGACCGCGGACACCGTGTCCGAGGCCGAGCGCCGCGCGGTCATCGAGTCGCGGCTGCCCTCGCACGAGTGGCCCTCCCGGACGCTCAAGATCGTCGCGATCGACGCGGAGACCGGCGAGCCCACCGTGTTCGACGGCACCTCGGGCGTGAGCCTCGTCGACGCCGTGGCCGCCAGCTGCGCCGTGCCCGGGGTGTGGCCGCCGGTGACGATCGGCGGGCGCCGGTACGTCGACGGCGGGGTGCGGTCCAACGCCAACGCGGACTACGCGGCCGGGGCGTCCCGGGTGCTGGTGCTCGCGCCGATGGGCGAGACGGAGCTGCTGCCGAGCGAAAAGCCGCTGGCCACTGCGGTCGGGGAGCTGCGCGCGGCCGGCGCGGAGGTCGCGGTCGTCGAGCCGGACGAAGCGTCGCGCGAAGCGGTGGGCACGAACCCGCTCGACCCCGCCACCCGGCGTCCCGCCGCGGAGGCGGGCCGGGCCCAGGGCCTGCGGCTCAAGCCCGACTACCGCTGAGGACTGGACCAGTTCGCGTTCCGGTGGGTAACTTCCCCCCGGACAAGCAGGACGAACAGGATCGGGGTGGTGGCCGTGGCCGACCGCGGGGTGTTCCGCCGCAAGCCCATCGAACAGATCGAGGCCGTCGAGACCGGCGGCCTGCAGCGGACGCTCGGGCTGTGGCAGCTGACGGCGATCGGGATCGGCGGGATCATCGGCGCCGGGATCTTCTCGCTGGCGGGCGCGGTCGCGCACGAGACCGCGGGACCCGCGGTGCTGATCTCGTTCCTCGTCGCCGGGATCGCCAGCGCGGCGGCGGCGTTCTCCTACGCCGAGTTCGCCGGGCTCATCCCCCGCGCCGGTTCCGCCTACACCTACGGCTACGCGGTGCTGGGCGAGCTGGTCGGCTGGTTCATCGGCTGGGACCTGCTGCTGGAGTACACGGCGATCGTCGCCGTGGTGGCGATCGGCATCTCGGGTTACTTCAACGACCTGCTGGGTTTCCTGCACGTCGAGCTGCCGCTGTGGATGTCCGGCGCACCGGGTACCGAACCGGAGGGCGTGCCGTCGGGGTCGTACAAGGTGGACCTGTTCGCGGTGGTGCTGTGCCTGCTGATCGCGTTCGTGCTCAACCTCGGCATGCGCTCGGCGGCGCGGTTCGAGACGCTGCTGGTGTACCTGAAGATCGCGCTGGTGCTGCTCGTCATCGTCGTCGGCGCGTTCCACGTCAAGACGGGGAACTGGGCGGACTTCTTCCCGTTCGGCATCGGCGGCGCCTTCACCGGTGCGGCGACGGTGTTCTTCGCCGTGTTCGGCTACGACGCGATGTCCACCGCCGCCGAGGAGTCACGCGACTCGCAGAAGCACATGCCCAAGGCGATCCTGTACTCGCTGGGCATCTCGATGGTGCTCTACGTGCTGGCGTGCCTGGTGCTCACCGGCATGGTCAACTACCGCGACATCGACGCTGAAAGCGCTTTCTCCAGCGCGTTCGCGTCGGTCGGGCTCAACGCGCTGGGCGCGGTGATCGCGGTCGGCGCGATACTCGGCATCCTCACCGTGTTGTTCACGTTCCTGCTCGGCGCCACCCGCGTCGGCTACTCGATGAGCCGCGACGGCCTGCTGCCGAAGTGGTTCTCCGGCACCCACCCCACGCGCCACGTGCCGACGCGCATGACGTGGGTGCTCGGCGTCGCCGCCGCGGTCATCGCCGGGCTGCTGCCGATCGCCGAGGCCGCCGAGCTGACCAACATCGGCATCCTGCTGGCGTTCGTGGTGGTGTGCGTCGCGGTGATCGTGCTGCGGTACCGGCGGCCGGACCTGCCGCGCACGTTCCGGACGCCGGGCATGCCCGTCGTCCCGGCGATCGGCGTGGTGTTCTCGCTCTGGCTCATCACGTTCCTCAAGCCGGAGACGTGGCTGCGGTTCGTGATCTGGTTCGCGATCGGGCTGGTGGTGTACTTCGCCTACTCGCGCCGGCATTCGGCGCTGGCGCGCGAAACGGACGTCACGCCACCAGCACCGTGACGCCGGGCAGGGCGCGGAACGGGGCCAGCTGCTCCTCGGTGGCCGACGAGTCGGTGATCAACGTCCACTCCGGCGGCAGCGGCGTCCACCAGTGCGAGCTGGCGCGGCCGAGCTTGCTCGCGTCGGCCAGCACGTAGACGGCCCCGGCCTGCTCGATCAACCGCCGCTTCACCGCGACCTGCTCGGCGCTCGCCTCGCACACACCGCGGTCGGCCGTGACGCCGTCGCCGCTGAGGAACACCGCGTCCGCGGTCAGCACGTCGAGCACCAGCTCGGTCAGCGGGCCGACGGTGCTCTGGCTGATGTGGCGCACCACGCCGCCGAGAGCGATCAGCTCGACGCCCTCGGCGTCGGCGAGTGCGTTGAGCGTCGTCAGCCCCGTCGAGGCGACGGTGATCCCCTGCCACGACGTGAGCCTTGCGGCGAGCGCGCCGACCGTGGTGCCCGCGTCGAAGAACAGCAGCTGCCCCGGCTTGATGTGCCGCTCGGCCTCGCGGGCGATGGCGGCCTTCTCCACCCCGCCGAGGGTTTCGCGCTCGTGCAGCGGTTGTTCCTCGCCGCCGGGCGCGAGCGCACCGCCGTAGGTGCGCACGATCTCGCCGGCCTCGGTCAGCACGGCGAGATCGCGGCGGATGGTGGACGCGGTGACGTCGAAGCGCACGGCGAGCTCGTCGACCCCGACCGGCCGGGTCCGCAGCAGGTCGCGGATCGCCTCCCGCCGCGTGCGCGCGTTCACGACGCCTTGTCCTCCTCCACCTCGGGTGCCAGCTCGACCGCCTGCCGCAGCGCTTCGAGCATGCTCGCCTCGTCCGCGGCGCCGGTGCCCGCGATGTCGAACGCCGTGCCGTGGTCGACGCTGGTCCTGATCACCGGCAGCCCGATCGTAATGTTGACGCCCGCGTCGAGCCCCAGCACCTTGACCGGGCCGTGGCCCTGGTCGTGGTACATCGCGACGACCAGGTCGAAGTCACCGCGCACGGCGCGGAAGAACACGGTGTCGGCGGGCAGCGGCCCGTCCACGTCGATGCCCTCGGCGCGGCACTCGGCGACGGCGGGCACGATCTTGTCCTCTTCCTCGCCGTGCCCGAACAGCCCGTTCTCCCCCGCGTGCGGGTTGATGCCGCACACGGCGATGTGCGGGCGCTCGATCCCGGACTTGCGCAGCGTCTCGTGCCCGCGGCGGATCGTGCGGGCGACCAGGCCCGGCTCGATCTTCGCGACGGCGTCCACGAGCCCGATGTGCGTGGTCACGTGCACCACGCGCAGCTTCGGCGCGGACAGCATCATCGACACCTCGGGCGTGCCGGTGAGCGCGGCGAGCAGCTCGGTGTGCCCGGGATAGCGGTGCCCGGCGGCGTGCAGCGCCTCCTTGTTGAGCGGCGCGGTGCAGATGGCGTGCACGCGGCCCGCGACGGCCAGCTCGGTGGCGGTCTTGACGAACTGGTACGCACCGTCGCCGGCGACCGGCGACAGCTCGCCGAAGGGCAGGTCCTCGGGGATCACGCCGAGGTCGAGGCAGTCGATGACGCCCGGCGTGTAGCCGCCGTCCTCGGGCGCCTCGACGGTCCGCACCTCCAGTGCCACACCGGTGATGCCGATCGCCTTGCGCAGCCGCGCGGCGTCGCCGACGACCAGCGGGCGGCAGGTGCGGTAGAGGTCGGCCGCGGCGAGTGCCTTGACCACGACCTCGGGGCCGACGCCGGCGGCGTCGCCCATGGTGATGGCGACGATGGGACGTCCCATGGGAATGCTTCTCCTTCTCCTCAGTGCGAAGCCGTGGCCGGAGCGTGCAGGGCGCGCCGGGCGTGCTCCAGGGTGTCCGGCGCGCCGAACGCGCCGGCCTTGGTGATCAGGGGCAGTCCGCCGAGCGCGGGGACGGCCGAGCGGACGACCCCGGGGGCGAGCTCGCCGAGCACGGCGAACCCGCGCACCCCGGCGGCGAGCAGCACGGCCCGCGCGGTCTCCCCGCCCGTCAGGACCAGCCCGGCCAGTGCGTGCCGCCGCTCGGTGACGTACCGGCCCGCGACGCTCGCCAGCGCCGAGGCGACCTCGGCGGCGTGCTTGCGTTCGACCGGGGCGCCGGGATCGGGCACCAGCAGCACGTCGCCCTCCACAGTGGACAGTTCCACGCCGGCGATGCTCTGCTCGGCGGGCCCGAAGGGCGCCTTGACCGCGACTGTGGTGACCTCACCGGACGCCATCAGCGCGGCCCGCTGCTCGCGGGCGAGCGCGGAGTAGCTGCCCAGCACCGTGAGCACGGAGCCGGGGGCGGCGGGCGGGAAGGACGGTGCGTGCAGCCCCCGCTTCCGGGCGGCGACGCGGGTGAGCCCAGCCGAGCCGACAAGCAGCACGTCCGGCCCGAGCGCCTCCCCCGCCGCGTGCAGGACCTCCAGATCCGCTTCCGTCACCGCGTCGGCGCACACCACGTCCGCCGCGGCGGAGCGGTAGGCCGCGACCACCGCCGACGGTCCACTTCGGACGACGTCCAGCGGGATCAGCGCCGTGCTCAGGCCACTCCCGGCGAACAGCTCGCGCAGATCGCCACGGACGGTGGTCCCGGCCCGCAGCACCCCGCCCGTCACCGTGCGACCGGTGTCGGGGAAGGCCGGAGCCAGCAGCGCCGTAGCCGACAGCTCCCGCAGCGCGGCGGCGATCTCGACGGCGATGTTGCCCCGCAGTGTCGAGTCGATCTTCTTGTACAGCGGGGCTCCCGCCGCGCTGCGCACGGCCGCGGCCACGGCACGGGCGGCGAACTCGGGGCTGCGGTGCCTGCTGTCGGTGTCGATGGCGACCACCTCGGTGTCCGGCAGCGCGGTGTCGAGCGCGACCGCGGCGTGCGGCCCGTAGGCGGCCGCCGCGTCCGCGGCACCGGTGAGGTCGTCGGCGACGATGACCAGCCGCTCGCTCACGACGACGTCCCTTCGGGCACCGGCTGCTCCTCCTTCTTCCTGGCCCTGGAAGCGAACCACGCGGTGGCGAACGGGACCAGCAGGGACGTGACCACCACCGAGGCCGCCACCAGGATCGTCGCCTGTGCCGCGGCGGCCTGGTACGCCGGGTTGGCCGCGGCGACGATCGCGGGCACGGCGGCGGCGTTGCCCGCAGTAGATGCGGCCGCGATCCCCGCAACGCCCGTGCCGCCGGTGAACTTGTCCGCGAGCAGCAGGACGGCTCCGGTCACGAGGAACACGAACACGCCCAGCCCGATGCCGAGCAGCCCGGCGCGCCACACGGACTTCAGGTCGATGCTCGACCCGAGCGCGAACGCGAAGAACGGGATGAGCACGGGCACCGCGCGGCCGAGCCACTCGCGCATCTGCGGGTCGAGGTTGCCCAGGAGCATGCCGACGAGCAGCGGCAGCACCGCGCCGACCAGCGTCTGCCACGGGAAGGCGGACAGGCCGGCCGCGCCCAGCGTGAGCATGGTGAGGAACGGGCCGGACTCGATGGTCATGATCGAGTAGGCGGCGACGTCCTTGCCCTTGCCGAACTGGCCCATCAGCGCCATGTACAGGCCGCCGTTGGTGTCGTTCATCGCGGCGACGACGGCGAGGGTGGACAGCCCGGCGAACGCGCCGGAGCTGATCGGCAGCTCGCCGAGCAGGCGGCCGAGGATGATGCCGACGACGACGGACACGGCCACCTTGGCCGCGAACAGCGCGCCGCCCTTCTTCAGGATGTAGGGGGTCGACCGGACCTCGATGCCCGCGCCCATGCAGACGTAGAAGACGGCGAGGATGGTCAGCGAGCCGGAGAACAGGGCTCCGGTGAACGAGCCGAAGAACTTTCCCGTGCCGGGGGCCACGGTGTAGAGCACCGCACCGATCAGCAGCGGGACGATCATCATCCCGCCGGGGATCGCTTCGATACGGCGCTTGATGGGAACCGCCACGACGCTCCTCCTTGAACGTGCGGAGCCCGGGACGGCGGCGCCCGGGCTGCGTTATGTGCGCAACTCTAAGCTTGATTGCGCACTTCGCGCAAATGTGATGCGCGCTACGCGCACCCTGGGATCGGTCGCCCTCAAGGGGTGCCCGCGGTGGTCGCGGCAGCCCTCGCCTGCGCGGGTGACCCCCGTTCAAGAGCACTCGTTCGGACCACCACCATCCCCCGCACCAGGGATTTCTTCCGGTCGGCACGGACTTCTTCACTCCCCGTGACGAGCGAAGGAGGCCGGGATCGCTCTAAAGAGGAAAGAGTGAGGGCGGTTGTCTACCAGAGCTGCACGTGCACGCGGCGCGTGCATTTACCCGTGCAGGTGCTGCTGGTAGCTTGCCTCCTGCAAGATGCACCTGAAGATCCAGCCCTTTCGGGAATGACGCGGACCGTGGGCCTCGCCAGATCGTTCCCCAGTTTCGCGGTGCGAAGGACGGCGAATTCGACGATGTGCTCCCCGGAGGCTACCCCGGTCGAAAACCGGCTGCTGAACCTCATCGACCGCGGCTACCGCTTCATCCACCCGCGTGACGACGGCGGAACGCTGGTCGCCGTGGTGGGCGTGCGGCCGCACGACGCGGTGATCGACGTGATCCGCCTGGACGCCGAGGACGACGCGACGGCCCTGCGCGTCCCCGCCGACGAGGACGACATCCTGACGCCGGAAAAGCCGCTGTGGAGCTGCCACGGCACGGCGCACGAGGTGCTGGACGAACTGCTCGCCCTCCCCGACGAGACCACGACCTCCCGCGGCTGACGGTCCCCGGCGATGCCACGGGGTCCAAGTCCTGGGCGGCGACGGTGGGCGCGCTCGTCGAACTGAAGTCGGCGACCGGATGGTTTTCGAGCCGGGCCGGGCCGGTCTGCTCGTCAATGTCCCGGGATGCTCCACGAGACACACCGACACCGAAGGCCGGCCCCCGCCCCACCCACCGCTGACGCGGGAGGCGAGCGCGGGGGCCGGTTGATCCCCCCGGATCAATTCAGTTGGACCACGGGTGTCCGAGGGGCAGCGAGTGGCGCCCCAGCGGCACACTGTTTGTCGCGATATCCCCCGGCGATCACACCGCCCGCAGCGTCCCCGAGCAGCAGCCAACCCACGTCTGCCCCAGCACGAGCCCGTTCTAGCGATCCCCCGCAGCGATCACACCGCCGAGGGCATCCGCCGGCAGCAAGCCATCCCGCCGCGCCCGCACCCGGCCGTGGGCAGTAAGTCGGGGCCCCGCTGGCACCGGTTCACCTTCGAATCAGCCAAGCCCGACAGTCAATACCGCTAAGTTAGTACGTTTTACCTGGTCAGGGCGTTACCGGAGGCTCTGTTCAGTCGTTCCCGCCGGTTAGGCGGTTCTCCACTTAAGACAGTCGCCGTTGCGGTTGAGGGGAATCTTCAATTGAGGCAACTGTTCTGTCGGGGTGTGACCGCTCTGTGGGCGACGCCTCCAAACGCCTCTGAGCTGCGGAAACTCGCCTAAACTTAGCGGTATTGGCCCGACAGTCACGGGACAACTTCGAACTGCCCCAAGGGAGTCGAACCGTGCCACGGATTTCCCACCGTCAAAGCGCTACCTTCGAAATGCCCCAACGGAATCGAGTCATGCCAGGGATTTCCGGCCGTCACCGCACCACCGTCGATGCGCCCCAGCGGCACCACACCATGCCACGGATTTCCGATCGTCACCGCACCACCATCGACGTGCCCCAACGGCACCACACCATGCCACGGATTTCCGATCGTCACCGCGCCACCGTCGATGCGCCCCAGCGGCACCAAACCGTGCCACGGATGTTCCAGCCTCACCGCGCATCCGGTGCCACCCAGAACCGAAACCGATCCCTGCGCAGCAAGCCCGTCAGCGCGAGCGAGCACGTACGATCCGCGCGGCAGCGCCTCATCGCTCACGAGCGCCGCTACGCCACCCGCGGCCAACGCGGTACCCGCGACCGCGAGCGCCACCATCGCCGTCTTCGCGCCCATCTCATTCCTCCCCTTTCGCCCTGGAATCCCGTACCGGACGCTAGTGGCACGGGCGGAGGGAGGACGTCCGTCGCGCTACGTATCCCGCGTAAGCAGATTTACGTATCTCGCGGTCAGTACCCGCGGTAACCGCCGCCGGAGCTGAGCGACTTCAGCCCGGGGTGGCTGTCGAACCCACCGTAGCGGGCGACGGTGTACCGCACTCCCGCGATGATGTTGTCCACGGGGTTGAAGATGTCGTCGTGGCCGGGCAGCTTGTACGCGTCGAACGTGAAGTCCGTGCACTGCATCAGACCCTTCGACGGATGTCCGGCGCGCGCGTTCGCGTCCCACCGGTTCACCGCCTCCGGATCGCCGTCGGACTCCTTGTCGATGACGGTGCGGATGGCCTCAATGTCCTCAATGGACACCGGGACGCCCTGCGCCTGCAGGATCCCGATCGCCTCGCCGATCCAGCGGGACAGACGGTCACCCGCAGGCGCGGGAGCGGCTTCGGCGGGAACCACGACCGGGGTCGCCACGGCCTCGAGTTCCGCGGCGCCCTCGGCGGGCTGCGGCGCGGGCTGCCCACCGCCCAGCGGAAGCACGGCGCCGACCTCACCGGGCGCGGTGACCGGCTCCGCCAGGTCGGCCATCGCCGCGAGCGGCAACGACACGGCGCCGGAGCCGCTGCCGGTGGCAGGTGCCGGGGCGGGGGAACCGCCAGGTCCGGCGAGCGCCAGCGGACTGGCCGTGCCCGCGACGGACAGGGCGAGCAACCCGGCGGACACCGCCGTCCGGGCACCGAGCCGCCCTGATGCCCGGTGGCGGGGTGCTGCGGAGAAGGGCAGGGCAATGCGTTTCGCGCGCACGTTCGCGCAGTGGTTTCCCACGGGGAAAGGGTCTCCTCGGGTCGGGGCATGATGCGCCGACCCGTCGGGGGCCAGGCCGGCTGGTCCACGGTCGGCGGGAAAACCGCAGATCACCGCTGGACCTGAGCCAGGTTACGAAACCAAAAACGAGATATCACGCGACGGTGACGATCGCCACACGTTTACCACGTTTGCGCAATTCCCTTTGTGGGCACGAAATCCCTGCTCAGCCCTGTTTCTTCACACTCCGTGAAACCCTTGCTACTCCGCATCCAGCACGCGAATGACATCCCTGTAATTCCGCGAAACCCTCCCTAAAACACCACCAACGCCACCTCGGCCGTCGCTGTCACACCACCTCCCTCGCGCGCCCGGATAGCCTCTCCGGATCACCGGACCTGACGGCCCCTGGAACAACGTTCACCCCTCTACCCGATACCCTCCTCCGCCCCTCTCGTATGAGCCCGCGAAACCACTCGGCCCACCGTGGATCAGCCTCCGGGCAGCGTGTACCCGAGCGCGATGTCGAGCGTCGTGGCGAAGGTCAGGTACATCAGCCACAGCCCGGTGATCACGTGGAAGAACCCCAGCATCCGCTCGGCGGGGTTGCTGCTTTCGTCGCCCCGGCGGCCGCCGATCCGGAAACTGGCGAAGAGCTCGCTGACGTAGACCGCGGTCAGCCCGGAGAACAACAGCCCGACCGGCCAGGCGCCCGCCGAGAAGAACACGACCACGCCCAGCACCGAGATGATCGTGAACGCGATCGCCATCAGCCCGGTGGGCCGGACGTCGTTGCCCTGATAACGGTTCCAGCCCAATGCGAACCAGTGGATGCCGTAGGCGGAAAACGCCAGCGCGGCCATGTACAAGGCCGGTTCCCGCAGCGATCCGAACCACGTCAGCGCCGCGAACAGGTAGACCCCGGTGACGAACTGGCAGAACCCGGGCAGCCAGATGCCCCAGACGCCGGTGGCCCTGTCCACCGCCGGACCGCGTGGCGGCGCGCGGAACAGCTCCTGCGGACCGTAGATGAGATACCCGGTGCCCAGGCCGAAGAAGCCCAGCACCACCGGAACGAACGCACTTGTGTGGAACTGGATGCCCACGGCGACCTCGCTTTCCCGTTCTTTCTCGCCAGCATGGGAGCGTTCTTGCGGGAACGCAAACGTCGTATCCGCTCGAACGGATGAAAACACCCCGTTTTAAGTGGACTACGCCCGGAAAACACCCCGATCCAGCTACGACTTTTGGCTAGTTACGCGGAACCGATCAACACGGTACGGTCGGTTTAGAACGTCAGAGCGGACTGGAGGGCGCGATGACAGCAAAGGTGGTGGCGGTGGACGTCACCGACGTCCGGTTTCCCACGTCGCGGGAACTCGACGGTTCGGACGCGATGAACGAGGCGCCGGACTATTCGGCCGCGTACGTCGTGCTGCGGACCGACGACGCGGCGCTGCCCGAGGGCCACGGGTTCACGTTCACGATCGGCCGCGGCACCGAGCTGGCCGTGCGGGCCGCCCAGCTCGTGGGCGAGCGCCTACGCGGGATGACGGTGGCGGAACTCGTCGGCGATCTCGGCGGGCTGTGGCGGCACCTCACAGGTGACAGCCAGCTGCGCTGGCTCGGTCCGGACAAGGGCGTGATCCACCTCGGCACGGCCGCCGTGGTGAACGCGGTGTGGGACCTGGCGGCGAAGCTCGCGGGGCAACCGTTGTGGCGGTACCTGGCGGGGTTCTCGCCGCAGCAGCTGGTCGACGTGGTCGACTGGCGGTACCTCCGGGACGCGTTGACGCCCGAAGCGGCGCTGGAGTTGCTCGCCCGGCAGGAGCCCGGGCGCGCGAGCCGTATCGAACACCTGCTGCGGCACGGCTACCCGGCGTACACCACCAGTGCGGGTTGGCTCGGCTACGACGACGCGAAACTGCGGCGCCTGTGCCAGGAGGCGGTCGACGCGGGCTGGGACGCGATCAAGCTGAAGGTGGGCGCCGATCTCGAAGCGGACCGGCGCCGGTGTGCCATCGCCCGCTCCGTACTGGGCCCGGAGCGGCGGCTGATGATCGACGCCAACCAGGTGCTCGGGGTCGAGGAGGCGGTCGCGTGGTTCCGTGAGCTGGCCGAGTTCGACGTGTACTGGTTCGAAGAGCCGACGAGCCCCGACGACGTGCTCGGGCACGCGGCGATCGCCGCCCGGATCTCGCCGACGCTCGTCGCGACCGGCGAGCACACGCAGAACGCCGTGGTGTTCAAGCAGTTGTTCCAGGCGAAGGCGCTCGGCGTGTGCCAGCTCGACGCGTGCCGCGTCGGCGGCGTCAACGAGGCGGTGGCCGTCCTACTGCTCGCGGCGGCGCACGGCGTGCCGGTGTGCCCGCACGCGGGTGGCGTCGGCCTGTGTGAGCTCGTGCAGCACCTGGCGATGTTCGATTTCGTCGCGGTCAGTGGCTCGATGGAGGGCAGGATGATCGAGTACGTGGACCACCTGCACGAGCACTTCGTCGATCCGGTGCGGATGCGCGGTTCTCGTTACCTGGCGCCCACGGCTCCGGGTTACAGCGCCCGCATGCGTCCGGAATCCCTTGCGGCACACCGCTTTCCGGACGGCCCGGTATGGGCGTATACCGCACAACCGGCTGCCACAACGGAAGGGAGGGGGCGATGACAGGTCACCCGGCTGGTGCGTGACGCGAGCGACGAGGTCCGCCGGTTCGTCCTCGACATGGCGGATTGCGTCCTTGCTCCCCAAGGGAGCACGTTCGGCTCCCTGCTCCCCTGGCGATCGTGAAGCGGTGTTCACCTCTAGGCGGCGCGATTGCGCGGTACACGACGGTCAAGAACGTCAACTCCCACAACATCAAGGACGAGAATCCGCTGCACTCAGCGCGCAAGCGAAGACCGTCAGCAGGGCTTGCACAGTGGGGCGGCGGATCACGCGGGGGACGACCGCCTTACCCACTGGCGGACAGCTCATATGGGTGGTTCGAGAACCGGTACAGACGAACCCCCGCGGGCGGGGCAGCGCCACCTTGCTCGCCTGACGGCGTTACGGTGACTGCCGGACAGCTCGGAGGAGCTGGTTGGGAAGCCGGCACAGGAGGAGGTGGCGTGACCGCGACGGCAGCGCTGGCCGGGGTGGTGGGTCTCTGGCTGGGGATGGTGGTGGCGATCTCGTTCCTCGAGGCGCCGCTGAAGTTCCGGGCGCCAGACGTGACCGTCCGAATAGGACTCGGCATCGGACGGCTCGTGTTCCGTGCCCTCAACGCGGTTGAGACCGTACTCGCCGTGGTGGTCGTGGTGACGCTGATCGCGGGCCACGTGCCGGGGCCGGTTCTGGGGACGGCAGTGGCGGCCGTCGGCGTGCTGGCACTGCAACTGGTGGCGATCCGGCCCGTGCTCAACCGGCGGTCCGACCGGGTGCTCGCAGGGGAAGACCCGCCGCGGTCGCGGGCGCACCTGGGCTACGTGGGCACGGAGGTGGTGAAGGTCGCGCTCCTGCTGGCCGCGGGAGTACTGGCGTTGTCCGGCCTGTAGGGCCGTCGGGCTGCCCGCCGCCCGTCGGCTGATGCCGCCTAGCTGTGGTGTCCAGGGAGGTTGGTCAGGCGGGTGATCGGGGGTTTGCCGCTGGTTGCGCTGTGG